>DATFGJ010000509.1:0-7042 GCA_035249585.1 Lacipirellulaceae bacterium | reverse complement strand
TCCGGATCGAGCGCAGCCTCGCTCAAGCCGGCATCCTGCCACGCCAGCTCCGCTGCCGCGCAGGCCAGCTGAATCTCGCGCGACATCACCTTGATGCTCTTGCGCGGCTGGATCAGCTCCTTGGGGTCGAAGCCGGCCACTTCGCCGCCGAACGGCGCGAGCCAGCCAGCCGAGGCCAGATGCGACAGCGGGCGCACGCCGCTGCGACGCTCTACAACCGCGTCCCAAACCGCGTCGCGCCCGACGCCGATTGGCGAAACGATGCCCAGCCCGGTGATGACGACCTCACGGTCCACGGCGCACACGCAGTTAGAATCGTTGTGGAAGCAAGTGCATGACGATGCAGGATGCGGGACGTGCGGGCGGGGATGAATCTCCCATATCCCGCGCCCTCAACCCAACATCCCCAGTCTAATTTGCCCGCAAGCCTGTCACAACGATTCGCACCGCTCCAGATCGAGGGCGCTGCGCTAGATATACCACATCGGCTCGCGCCGGGCGGCTTGCTCGACGATGTCGGCCAGCGACGTCTCGTCGAGCCGGTCGCGCTGTGCATCGCCCAGCTCGCGGCACAGCTGGAGTAGTGCGCCGACGAGGGGCGTTTGTTTGCCGGCACTTGTTTCCGGGCGTTCGAGGCCTTCCATCACCTCGATGACGTCGGCGAGCGTGATCTCACGAGGCGGCCGCGCAAGCCGATACCCACCCGCCGCGCCGCGCGTGCTCGCGACGAGTCCGGCGCCCTTGAGCTGCAACAGTATTTGCACCAAGAAGCGCGCGGGGATTGCGTGCTCGTCGGCGATGCGCCGGATTTGCACCGGATCGCCGCTGGCGTGCTCCTGGGCCAGCTGCAGCATGGCCAGGCACGCGTACTCGGTTCGGGCGGAGAGTTTCATTGTGTCGGGATGCAGGATGCGGGATGTCGGAAAGAGGGTGCGCACCGCTGCGATTATCACCCTGCATCCCGCATCCTGACTCCTGCATCCTCCTAGATACCGCTACCGTCTTGTTCGCTGATCGTGTGTAAACCGCACTCGGTCTTTCGCATGCCGCTCCAGCGGCCGGCGCGCTCGTCCGTCTCGCCGGCTTCCACGGCCCGCGTGCACGGCCAGCAGCCGATGCTCGGGTAGCCTTTGTCATGAAGCGGGTTATACGGAATGCCCGCGTCCGTGATACGCTTCCAGACATCCTTCTTAGTCCAATTGGCGAGCGGGCTGATTTTCACCAGTCCGAACTTTTTGTCCCAACCGACAATCGGCGCTTGCGCGCGGTCCGCGCTTTGGTCGCGGCGAATTCCACTCATCCAGGCGTGCATCACAGCAGACGCGCGCTCAAGCGTTTTGATCTTGCGATCGAAGCAGCACTGGTTCGGATTAGTGCGATAGAGAGGCCCGCCGTGCAAGGCTTCGTACTGGGTGACCGACAATTCCGGTTGCAACAAATCGACTTCGATGCCGTACTTTTCCGCGATGCGGTCGCGCAGATCGAGCGTTTCCTGAAACTGGTAGCCAGTTTCGAGATTGAAAACGTAGGTGTCCGGCGCGATCTTCGCCAGCATCGACAGAATGACGCAGCCCTCTGGCCCAAATGCGGTAGCCATCGTCAGGTAGGGGGCGTACTGCTCGACACCCCAGCTGATGATCCCTTCGGGCGTGGCGGTCTCGAGCCGCTGACTCGCGGCCGCCAAATCGGCCAAGAGGTCGGGCGTCGGTTCCAAGCGACGGAAGCCCGCCCCAGGCGTCGGTAGACCTCGGTAGGCTGCTGGGGGCGTCTCGATGGCCACGGTCTCGAGCATAGCTAGCTTCAAGGGGCTTGCAGCGCGGGAAACCCCAGTTTGGGCGCTCACATAATCGAACCGGCTTGGTAATGCAGCCATCTCAGACAATCCTATCTAACTTAGTAAACAAAGTCAACTATCCACGGACAACCCATAATATCGGCCGGTTCGCGGCCGATTCTGCAGCCTGTACGGCTTATGTGGCCGGCAAGCGAATCGGCGGCCCAGTTTGTTAGCGGACTACCTGAGGGCGTGGGGGCCGGCCGCGCGTAGCTCGGCGGCTAATGGCCACGCGGATTATAGGGCTATTGCAAATCCAGCGAGGAAACTGCCCGGTGGAAGATTCGTTCTTCTACGCGTCTTCGTGCTTAAGACGGCTGATTGCCTTTAAGAACTGCGTAACCGATGGGAAGCGCGCATCGGGATCCGATTCCATGCACTTGTGAATGGCTGCTTCCAGCGTCGGATTAACCTTAGGGTAGTATTTCCGCAGCGGCGGCGGGTTCGTGAGCCCGTGGGCCATTGCTGCGCGGCCGTCCACACCGCGCTGCCAAGGCAGCTCAAACGCAAACAACTCATACATCGACACGCCGTAGGCGAATATGTCTAGCCGCTGATCCGTGGGCTTGCGTCGCACGACCTCCGGGGCCATGTAATTCGGCGTGCCGGTGCGGTTGCCGGGCATCATGAATTCCTTTTCCGCCGGCACGGTGAGTCCGAAGTCGATCAGCTTCAGCGACGTGGCGTCCTTCGTGCAGACGAAATTCCGCGGGCAAATATCGCGGTGGATGAAACCCGCGCTATGCACCGCCTCCAGCGCTTCGGCCGCCTGGCGGGCCAGCGTGAGTCGGTTGCCGTCGAGCAGCTTGCTGCGGCCGATGATCAGCGAATTGAGGCCGGGCCCATCGAGATATTCCATCACGATGAACTGCTCGTCGTTGGTCGTGATGCCGTGCGAGTAGGTCGTAACAATGCGCGGATGCTGGATTGCAGAGGCAATTTCCCCCTCGGTTGGCTTGTCGAGACCTTTGAAGCGCGCCTCCAGGGCGTCGGTCTTGGCCTTGTCGAGTATTTTCAGCCCAACGATCTGCTCCGTCTCGCGGTCGCGGGCCATGTGGAAGTTCGACATGGTGCCGGAAACCGCTTCGCGCAGGATCTCGTACCGGCTGGCGATATCGACCTTGCCGCCTTCCAGGATCGACTTGAAGAACTGGGTGATGCCCACGGTGTGGTAAGTAGGTAAGTAGGTGAGTACGTCTTTCGTGTGACCGACGCACTTACTCGCTCGGCTCACCATTGAATTTCGCACAGAATCGACGGAATAACGCCACATCCAGTATAGTCTGGAATCGCAGGATTTGGAACGCGCAGGTTATAGAGGCCTTGAACATCTGTCCTCGGCCGTTTGCGAATCGCAGGGAGTTTGTGCCGTTGACAGGCTTACGGAGTTGGCAAACAGCGCCGACAATCCGCACAAGCGCCTACTTGCCGCAATAGTCGATCGACCGGGCGATCTCGCTTTTGAGATCGGCCCGGCGCACGATGCGATCGATATAGCCGTGCTCCAGAAGGAATTCGCTGGTCTGAAAGCCCTTAGGCAGCTCGACGCGAATCGTGGCCTTGATAGTGCGCGGGCCGGCGAAGCCGATAAGCGCTTTGGGCTCGGCAAACACCAAGTCACCGAGCGACGCGAAGCTGGCGGCCACGCCGCCCATCGTGGGATTAGTTAGCACCGAGATAAACAAGCCACCCGCCTCGTCGTAGCGCGCAAGCGCGGCCGACACTTTCGCCATTTGCATCAGCGACAGAATACCTTCGTGCATTCGCGCCCCGCCGCCGGAGCCGCTGATAATGATCAGCGGCATGGCATCGCGAGTCGCGCGCTCGACTAGCCGCGTGAGCCGCTCCCCGACAACGGACCCCATGCTGCCCATGATGAACGCGGAATCGGTGACGCCGAAGGCCACACGGCGGGCGCGAATCATCCCCGTACCGGTGATCGCCGCATCGCGCATTCCCGTCCGAGCTTGTTCCGCCTTGAGGCGCTCGGCATAGGCTTTCTTATCTCGAAAGCCGAGCGGATCGGTGGGCGACAGGTCCGCGTCCCACTCCTCGAAAGTGCCCTCGTCCAACACGGCGCGGATGCGATGCGGCGCGCTTAGATACATGTGGTACCCGCACTGCGGGCACACGTTCATCAGTTTTTCGGCTTCCTTGCGAAAGACCGTCTCGCCGCAGTCGTCACAGCGAATCCAGAGACCACCCGGCACGCCCCGCTTTTCGCGAGTCATCTTGGTCTTGCTCGACGTGTCCGATTCGCTGGTGGCCATGGATATCCCGTGTGCGCGAAAACCCCCGGCTATGCCGGCGGGTTAATCAAGCGGTTGCATTTCTATGTTGCGCCGAACAAACCCCCGGCGGAGGCGGCGGCTATCAGCCGACTCGGATCATAACACGACCAGCGGAAAGCCACTACACTGCCTGGAACCTAAGCCACTAGCCGGCGGAACTCATTTGGCGCCAACTGTCTGTGGCACATCGATCATTTCCCATTTCGCCGCAGCCTCGGAGCAATGCCACAAATCGCCCCAATCGTCCTGCCGCAGCACCTTGCGAAATACGCTCGCCAGCGGCTCCGGGACGACTACGGCCAGGAGGCCTTCGGACTTATGTTTCTTCATCAGCTTGGCGAGCACACCTTGCACGCGCTCCTTGGCGTCGTTGAGTGTTTCGCCCTGCGGCGGGCAGACCGTCTCGGGCTGCTCCTGCCATTGGCGATATACCTTCGGCTGCTTAGCCTTGACCTCGGATACCAACATTCCTTGCCATAGACCGTGGTTGAGATTCTCCAACTGGTCTACTGTCTTGACCTTTAGATCGCGCGTCGCGGCAAGTGCCTCGGCCGTTTGCTGAGCGGACTGGCTTGGACTCGAATAGACAGCCGCGATGGGCTTGTCTCGCAATTGATTGACCATAGCATCGACTTCCTGCCGGCCATCTTCGCATAGTGGAATGTCGAGCGTCCCTTGCACGCGACCTTGCTGGTCGTATTCGGTCGTGCCCGGGCGGATGAGCAATATCTGAAACATAAGGTTCGTCGCTTGATGCTGTTGTTCAGTTTTGTCGTATAGCATGGACGCGGCGCGCCGCGGCCGACTCAAGTTGCCGCATTGCCGTGCCATAATCAGCGGTGCGAAAGACTGCGGTTCCGGTGACAAACAGTTCGGCGCCGGCCTCGGCGCAATCGCCGATCGTACCCGAAGCGACTCCGCCGTCGACTTCGAGAAATGCGTCAATGTCGTTACGCGCCGCCAGCGCCCGCAATTTTTCAAGTGCGCGGGCATCGAATTGCTGGCCGCCGAACCCCGGCATTACGCTCATCACTAAAATCAGGTCGCAAAACGGCAAGCTGGCGTCGATTGCCGATAGCGGCGTTGGAGGGTTCAAAGCAAGACCGGCCCAGGCGCCCAGCGACTGAATCCTTTCCAACACCGGCCGCGGATCGGTGACTGCTTCGACGTGAATGGTCAGACCATCGGCGCCAGCCTCGCGAAAAGGCTCGATAAATTGTTCCGGGTTGTCAATCATCAGGTGCACATCGAGCGGCAGGTCCGTGGCGCGGCGGGCTGCTTCAACGACTGGGATGCCAAAACTAATGTTGGGTACGAAATGGCCGTCCATCACATCGAGATGCAACGCCTTAGCTCCTGCTTGCTCGACCAGCTCGATTTCCCGCTCCAAATGGCCGAAGTCGCAGGCCAGGATCGACGGCAAAATGAGCGGCGCGCTGGCACGAAGCCGCGACTTCAGTTCTTCACGACCAAAACGACGAACCATGCGGATGCCAACAGCATCGAGGGAAATGAGCAGCCGAAATCAACTACGAGTGTCGCCCAGGCAAACGGGGCGAGCGTCAAACGACTTCAGCAACGGGGTCTGGCGAATTGGTCGATGTTATCGAGTTGTAAGAACAGCGACTTTCTTTGCCGGCGAACCGACCGCGAGCCGCGCCTCGCCGAACCAGCTATTATCGTAATCGGCTCGAGGGAGTTCTCGCAACGCTGCGAGCAGAGCGGCTGATGCCTGTCACAGTTGACGTAAGTCATCGCTGGCCAGCAGTTTGAGTTGAATTGCGATCGGTTTTGCGCCGAGAAAAGCCGCGTAAAGTTTCGCGTTTGGACCAAATCCTCGGCCGGGAAAAGCCATTCATCTATCAAGCCTTTTCCAGTTCTTCACTGTGAGGCAGAGCCGCCAGGTTCTCTAAACCGAAAAGGCGCAGGAAACGATCGGTCGTCCAATAGCGGGCCGCTTGGCCAGCATTTTGAGCGTGTTCCAACCGAACCAGCCGCCGGCGCACGAGCGTCGACAGCACTGCACCGCTCGGCGCGCCGCGCAATTCGCTGATCTCTTCTGCGCTAAGCGGCTGTTTGTAGGCGATGATGGAAAGCACTTCGAGCGCGGCAGGCGAGAGCTTTGCCTCGCGCACGCGGCCGTAAAACTTGTCGCGCATCCGGTCGAATTCGGGCCGCAGCGCAAGTCGATAGCCGCTGCTGCTACGTTCGATTGTATATGGCGTCGCGTCGGCGTCGTAGATGACGTTCAGCTCGGCGACCGCCGAGTCGATTTCCTTCGGGCTCACGCCGCGCATGACGCTGGCCATCTCGCGCGCCGAAGTGTAATCATTGTCTGGTCGACCGACAAAAAGTAATGCCTCCACGACCGAGCGCGGATTGATCTCGCACGGACCATTTGCGGTCGCGGCAATTGTGCGGCTCGTTTCGATTTCCCGTTCTTGCAAGCCCGGTTCGGCGGTCGGGCCGGAGTCGACGCCGTGTGATGCCCCCAGCATCTGCGCGAACGCCTCCCGTAGCCGACTCAGCGACAGCGGCGATTGATCTACTTTTTCCGTGGCGGAGGAGCGCGGTTGCATGCCGCTGAGAATAACAGCGCCGCGATTGCATCACCAAGGCCGGAGTAGACGCTAGCAAGCAGGTTGTGCGACGGGTGGAATTAGAGGAGTAATGGCAGGCACTTCGTTGCTCGCGCCCAAGCTCAATAGTTTGGCGTCGGCGCCCGGTATTCTTCCCAACGGATCGTGCGGAACCAGGCGATCGTCTTTTTGAGGCCCTCGGGCAGCGGCGTGTGTGGCTCCCAGCCCAGCTTCTCTTTTGCCAGCGTGATGTCCGGCCGGCGCCGCGTGGGATCGTCGACCGGCAGGTCTTTAGGAATGATTTTGGATTTGCTTCCCGTAAGCTCCATCACCAGCTC
>DATFGJ010000508.1:0-10594 GCA_035249585.1 Lacipirellulaceae bacterium | reverse complement strand
GGCCGCTCGGTTGGAGCGTGTTCAGCAAGAACCCGCAGCCGGGTGAGCTGCGCAAGATTTGTTACCAGCAACTGGCACACGGCGCCGACGGCCAGATCTGGTTTCGCTGGCGCACATGCACGGTTGGCCGCGAACAGCATTGGCACGGCCTGTTGGGCCACGACGGCAAGGCGAACCGCCGCTACCGCGAAGCGGCGCAAACGGCGCGGGAATACCGCAAACTGGCTCCTTACCTGGCTGGCACAACGCCGCGACCGCCGGTCGCCATCCTCTACGATTACGACAGCATTTGGGCGATAAAATTTCAGCCGGGTTACCCCGACGCGGGGCACCCGAACGCGATCAAGCGCTATTACCACGCGCTCTTTCGCGCGGGCGTGAACGCCGATATCGTCCGGCCGGGCGACGACCTTGCCGGCTACAAACTCGTGCTCGCGCCGCACCTGCACGTGCTGAGAGATGATGTTGCAATGCAGCTGGAGAAGTTCGTTCGCGGCGGCGGCGTGCTGCTGGCCGATTGTCGAACGGCTGTCAAGGACGAGACCAATTTAGCCTACGACCGCACGCTCCCAGGCCTGCTCTCGCCAGCGCTCGGCATCGAAATCGGCGAGTACGAATCGCTGAGCCTGGGAATCAGCGACAAGGAAACCACGAAATACGGCATGCAAACCGACGATCCATTGGGCGGCGCCTACACGGCGCTGCATTATGCCGACTGGATATCGCCGACAACCGCAAAGGCCGTGGCCCGGTACGACGAGCCGCATCTCAAAGAGTTCGCGGCCGTGACGCGAAACGAATTTGGCGACGGCGTGGGCTGGTACGTGGGCACGATCATCGAGGAAACCGAATTTTACGACAAGCTGATCGCCAACATATTGAAGGACGCCGACATCCGGCCATTGGACAAGCCGCCCGCCGGGGTTGAGCTCGCGCTGCGTCAAAGCGATAAGCGGGCGCTGCTTTTTGCCATCAACCATACAGCGGACAAACAAACCCTGGGCGTGCCCGCAGCGAAACAAGAATTACTGAGCGGCGATGAGACAGGAAAGACCATCGAATTGGCGGCTTTCGACGTAGCAGTGATCGAACTGCCGGCCGCCGATGCGAGGCGCGACGAATAATCAATAAGATCAGTCGCCCTGTCAGATTATTGAACAGCGGCGCGAACCTGCGCCTGGGCTCGGTCCTCTTCCACCGGGGGTTGAATTGTACCTCGTGACAGGGCCACGTCCGCGCGCCGACACGTCCATGCCGAGCGTCAAATACAACACGCTACGTCCGGGCGAAAAACGAAGACATTACATCGACGGCCGCGATGTCGATGTGGTTCTGTCCCGCTTGCCGCCTGAAGTTTGGTCGCGCTTGCGCGCGGTCCATTTCAACGATCGCGGCCGGGGCTGCCGCTGGCTTGGCTATGTCAACTTCGGTCGCCGCGAGTTCGCGATATGTGCACTCCCACCGCGCGTCAGTCTGACGCGATTTTTAGTGCGTGGAACACTGTCCTCGCGCCTGCTGAGACAAACGCCCGCCGAATTCGGCGCGGCGCATGGGCGACAATGGCCTTCATTGGCAATCCGCCGATTCATGCTTTACGACGTATTCCTGCATGAACTCGGCCACTTACAGATCGTAAATCCCAGAGCGAATCGTATGCGGCGACGCTTTGCCAGCGAAACCAAAGCCCAAGAGTTCGCAAACTATTGGCGCCGACGATTGTGGTCGCAACCGTTTCATCACGACGACCCGGTGCATAATCCGCCATCGAAACTGGAACTTGCGCGACTAACGGACGATGACAATTGCGATCGCTTTCGAAATCGCAGCAGTGATCCGAGCGAGAGCATGGCTGCCAGCGTCGACGTCGAAGGTTCTGGGATTACGTCAATCGTGTATGTTATGTCATCGAAGTAAACGGTCTGGCCGTTGCCGTCGATGTGCGTCGTGATGATGCCGAAACGGTTGAAAAGGGCGCCGAGCTGTTTGTGGCCCGGATCGAGATTGAGCGTCACTGCCTGGCCATCCAAACTCACCGTGATGCTTCCGGTACCGCCGTTGGCGTCGGGATCATAGTTAAGCGTCCAATCGTGCGATTCGCCGTCGGGATAAATGTACGGCGGGGTAGGGGAGCCGCGGCCGCCACTGGCCCGCACGCCCTCCGGTTCAAGGCCGTACGTCGGGTAAAAGTAAAAGCCTTCGGCGCTCGGGCCTTCAATTGCCGCCCCAACGAAGTTCTCCGGCGTTGCCGAATTCTGGGAGTTATTGCTCTCCATGCTGCCTTCCGAGTGAAAGAAGCCAATGAGCGTCGTGCTGTCGCTTACGCCGCGCTGAAATGAAACCTTGCCCTCGGCGTGCAGCGGATCGTCGAGCGTCAAAACATCGACAAGCTCGCCGCCATAGAATGCCATTCGCGCGCCGCCGAACTCGGTGCGCGAGTCGCCGCGAAATATCTGGCCGCCGATCTCGCCGCCTTGTGCGCCGCCGGCATGGTTCGTGCCCGCGCTGTAACCGAAGTTGAACCGCGGGCGAACGTTGGTGGTCATATACGTGTTGCGATTGTTGACGCCCTCCCAGCCAGGATCGGTCTTGAATTCGTGCAACTGCCCGTCGACCGTGACGTCGTCCAGCCAAACGCGGCCCGGATCATCGGCGCTTTTCACGACGTTCATGATTCCGAATCGGTCGAAAATAGCGCCGTCGCCTTTGTGGCCGGAATCCAGCGAAACGACCGATGTATAGCTGCCAATAGTTGCGGTCACGGTGCCGCGGCCCTCGGCGCCCGCCGGGTCGTAGCTTAGCGAGAACGGATAATCGACGGAGCCGGTTGGAATTGCCGCCTCGCCGCCAAGAGCTCCCGCACCGGCGCGCCAGTTCGCGGTGCCATATTCCGGATAGGCATAAAAGTAAGTGCCGCGGCCGTAGATTCGCAGCGTCACCGTATTGGCTGTCCGCCATTCGTTCACCGTGTCGGAATTGAAGAACCCGATGACAGTGTGGCCGCCGCCTTCCGGCACATTTAAGACGCCCGAGGCACTAAACGCGTCGTTGAGCGATTTCTCCCCGATTACTTTGGCGTAATACGCGGGTTCGCCGGCGGGCGTGATGAACCCGCCGATTTCGCCGGCCGCACCGCCGGCGTTGCTGCTGGAGGCGGCGTAGCCAAAGTTCTGCACGATCTGCCGAGGCCCGGGATCGGTTGCGCGGTTGTTGCGCTGGTCCCAAACGGGATCGGCGTCGAAAGTTTCAGTCTGCATTAACATGAATTGACCGCATGCTGGTTCGCCGATTACGGCAAGCAAGCACCAGAGCACTGCCAGCCTCATGAAATACGACGCGAAAACTGAACTGGAACTCATTCGATGCACCATCGTCGATCCTCCAGTTGGTCTTCAATGCATCTCATCATGCGTCACTGCGGCTAGTCGGGAATCGGCAGACATCCGCAACTGATCAGCTGCTCGCTGCAGCGCGGGCAATCCTCCGTGTCGCATCTCAGCTCGTGAATTTCGCCGGCCGCTGCCTCGCAGTCGATGCACAACCAATCAGGATCTTCCGGCTGGAACGGCACCCGTTGAAAAACTTCGCCCATCAACATTATTTGCGGGGCGCGTGGATTGCTCTCGTCAGCAAGCATTTCGGACCCTCCGCCGGCATTCTGTCAGTCATTTGAATAGGTGTATGATTCACCGGCGTCCTTAGTATAGTCGATCCAGCAGTTTTGGCATGGTATCATGGCATCGCCGCACCAGTTAAAATCTCAGCGCGGCAAATTCACATACGAGTAAGCCTCCGGTTGTAAACGCGGGCGAACCTTGAAACACGACGGCGCGGCAGACGATTCTCCACTGAAGCCGGCGAGCATCCTGCTTGTGGATGACGACGCGGCCAACATGCTTGCCTTGCAAGCGTTGCTCGAAGATCTCGGCCAGAACCTGGTCGCTGCGCGCTCCGGCGAAGAGGCGCTTCAGCGGCTGAAACACGACGACTTCGCCGTCGTCCTGTTAGATGTTCAGATGCCGGGCCTGGACGGTTTCGAAACGGCCAAGCGGATCCGACTCGGCGAAAACTCTCGGCATATACCCATCATCTTCCTCACGGCCTACGACGACGAGCGTTTTCCGGTGGAGAAGGCGTATTCGCTCGGCGCTGTCGACTATCTGGTGAAGCCGCTCGTGCCGGCCATCCTTAAAGCGAAGGTGCGGAGTTTTGTCGAAATTTTTCAAGAAAAGGAGCGGGCCAAGCGTGAGGCTGATCAGCTTCGCTTATTAATCCACGGCACGACTGAGTATGCGATTTTCATGCTCGACGCGACGGGACACATTACCACATGGAATCCCGGCATCGAGCGGCTAAAAGGCTACCAAGCCCACGAGATCATTGGCCAGCATTTCTCCCGGTTTTACCCGCGCGAGGTGGTCGACAGGGGTTGGCCCGCCTACGAATTGGAAGTCGCCAGCGAGAAGGGGCGATTCGAGGACGAAGGTTGGCGCGTGCGGAAAGACGGATCGCAGTTTTGGGCCAACGTCGTGATCACGGCCCTGCGCGACGAAGCCGGCAACCTGCGCGGCTTCTCCAAAATTACGCGGGACATGACCGAGCGCAAGCAGGCGGAGGAAAACGCCCGCCTACTCACGCAAGAAGAAGCGGCACGCCGCGTCGCGGAAGAACATGCGCAAATCATGCACGAGCAGCGTGAGCGATTGCGAGTCACGCTCACCAGCATCGGCGACGCGGTGATCAGCACGGATGCCGAGGGACGGATCGAATTCCTGAACCCCGTCGCCGAACAACTGACCGGCTGGACGACCAGCGATGCAAACGGGAAGCCTTTAACCGAGATTTTCAAGATCATCAATGAAAAAACGCGGCAGCCGGCCGAGAACCCGGCTCAAATTGCGATCCGCGAAGGCCGTGTCGTAGCGCTGGCGAATCATACTGTGCTTATCGCCCGCGATGCCACAGAGCGGCCAATCGACGACAGCGCCGCGCCGATCCGTGATGCGACAGGAACGATCGTGGGCGCCGTCCTCACGTTTCGCGACATTACCGAACAGCGCCGTGCCCATGCAGCGCTGCGCGAGAGCGAAGCGCGCAAGGCAGCCATTCTTCAGACGGCGCTGGATTGCATTATCACGATGAATCACGAAGGAAAAGTGGTGGAGTTCAACCCGGCCGCTGAGACTACGTTTGGATACGCGCGGGACGAGGTCATGGGCAAAGAACTGTGCGATCTTATTATCCCGCCTTCGCTGGGTGAACAATATCGCGCCGGTCTTGCCCGGTATCTTACAACGGGCGAGGGGCCGGTACTTAACAAGCGGCTGGAAATGACCGCCATTCGCGCGGACGGCAGCGAATTCCCGGTTGACCTGGCGGTTATTCGCATTCCGGTTCCGGGATCACCGGTATTTACCGCCCATTTGCGCGACATCAGCCAGCGCATCAAGAGCGAGACGCGGCGAAATGTGCGGCTAGCCGTCACTCAAATCCTGGCGCAGTCCATGACGGTCGAAGAAGCGGCAACAAGGATTCTGGAAACCATCTGTAAGGGGCTTGGTTGGGACATTGGCGCCCTCTGGCTCAACGATCTCGACGCCGGCGCGTTGCGCTGTCTCGACATCTGGCATCCGCCCGGTAAAGGTAAAGAAGTATCAGAATTCGTGAATTTGAGCCGGGCGCACATGTTCGAGCGCGGCCAAGGACTGCCGGGCCGCATTTGGGCAAGCGGCCAGCCGGCTTGGATCTTGGATGTCGTTCGAGACACGAACTTTCCGCGAGCAGGCGCAGCTGCCGCAGCCGGCGTACACGGCGCTTTTGGCTGCCCACTGCGCGTCGGCGCCCAGACGCTGGGAGTCATCGAATTCTTCAGCCACGAAATTCGAAAACCTGACGCCGATCTCCTGGAGATGATGGACACAGTTTCTGGACAGATCGGGCAGTTCATCGAGCGGATTCAAGCGGAAGAGCAAGTGCGCTTTCAGGCCCAGTTGCTCGATACAGTCGGGCAGGCGGCAATTGTGACCGATCCGGAGGGAGTCATCATTTACTGGAACCGCTTCGCGGAGACGCTTTATGGATGGAGAAAGGAGGAAGCATTAGGCCAGAACATTATCGGACTCGTTGTCGCGCCGGACGCAGTTGCACAATCCGGCCAGGTCATGGAACAATTGCGTGCAGGCAAACATTGGTCTGGTGAATGCCTCGTGCAGCGGCGGGATGGGACAAAGTTCCTCGCCTTCGTAACGGACACGCCGGTATTCGACGAAGAGGGCAATCTCAAGGCCATCATTGGAGTTTCATCCGATATCACCGAGCGCAAGCGAGTCGAGGACTCGGTGCGCTTCCTCGCAGACGCCAGCGCAAACATTGCGCAACTTGTCGACTATCAAAGCACACTGCAGGTCGTGGCCGGCTTGGCGGTACCGAAGTTCGCCGACTGGTGCTCGGTCGACATGGTGGAAGTCGACGGCACACTTCGCCGGCTGGCAGTTGCCCATGTCGACCCGGCGAAGGTGCAAATGGTGATCGAATTTCAGGAACGTTATCCGCCCGATCCGCAGTCGGAACACGGGCCGGCGCGCGTGTTTCGCACCGGATCGTCCGACATGATGAGCGTGATTCCCGACGAGCTGCTCGTGCAAGCCGCTCGCGACGACGAAGAGCTGCATGTACTGCGGAGCTTGGGATTGCGGTCGTACATGTGCGTGCCGCTCAAAGGACGCGGCAAGATTTTAGGCATCATGACGTTCGTGCAATCGGAATCCGAGCGGCATTATACGCCAGCGGATCTGGAGTTCGCGGAAGAGCTGGCCCGGCGCGCCGCGGTGGCCATCGACAACGCCAAACTGTATGCCGAGCTGCGCGAGGCCGACCGCCGCAAGGACGAGTTTCTCGCAACCTTGGCGCACGAGCTGCGCAACCCGCTCGCGCCGATCCGCAATGCTTTGCAAATTCTGAAAATGCCTCGCGTCGACGCCGCCACCGGGCAGCAGGTTCGCGAAGTGATGGAGCGGCAGGTCGATCAGCTCGTCCGCCTCGTGGACGACTTGCTCGACGTTTCGCGCGTCATGCGCGGCAAAATCGAGCTGCGCAGGGAGCAAGTTGAGCTGGCCTCGGTTATCGCTCGCGGCGTGGAAACGGCCATGCCGCTGATCGAAGTGCAGGGCCATGAACTATCTGTGGCTGTACCGCCAGATTCGCTGATGCTGGATGCCGACCCCGTGAGACTGGCGCAAGTCATCGGGAATCTGCTCACCAACGCGGCCAAATACACCGAAGCCAACGGGCGCATATGGCTGTCGGCCGAGCGCAACGACGGCCACGTATCGCTGCACATTCGCGACAACGGCATCGGCATTGCGCCCGATATGCTGCCGCATGTGTTCGACTTGTTTGTGCAGTTGGACGAAGCCGCGACCAGGTCGCAAGGTGGCTTGGGCATCGGCTTGACACTGGTAAAGAATCTCATCGAGATGCACAGCGGCACGGTGGAAGCAAAAAGCGCCGGCCTGGGGAAAGGCAGCGAGTTTATTGTGCGTCTGCCCCTTTCCAGCGTCCAGCGGCCGATCGAATCAGGGGATGATGGCGACAGCCAACAGGGGAAGGGTTCGTCTTCTGGCCACCGCCTTTTGGTTGTTGATGACAATGAGGACGCCGCCAACAGCTTGGCCTTGCTGCTGCGGCTAAAGGGGCATCACGTGGAGGTGGCGCACCACGGTCCCGCCGCGCTTGAAATCGCTCAAAACTATCGCCCCGACATGATCTTCCTCGACATCGGCATGCCTGGAATGGACGGTTATGAAGTTGCCCGGCGGCTTCGCCAGCATCCCGATCTGAAGAACGTCATGCTTGCCGCATTAACCGGCTGGGGACAGCAGGAGGATCGACGGCGCTCGGCCGAAGCCGGGTTCGATCACCATCTTGTGAAGCCGCCGGAGCCAAAGGTCGTGGAAAGCCTGCTCGGTGACTTGGGCCAGCGGAAAGCGTAACGGAATTCGCAAGAATTCAGCTGCTAACTGAAGTCTTGCGACTTCAGCTACCGCATTAACTGTCTTACTCAATTTTCTTGGCGTCAATCGTTGCGCCGCCCTGCGTGTGAATGGCCTTCTCGACTTTGCCCTCGTCGTTCGCCACGAATTTAATCTCGGCGACGACTGCCTTCCAAAAGAAAGTATCGGTCGCCTTCGCGAAGAGCTCGAATTCCGGCTGCCCGGTCATCTGCGCCAGCATTTTCTTCCCATCGCGCCGAATCGTCATCACGCCCAATCCTTTGTATTCGTATTTGCCGGCATAGCGATCAAGTGTCGCCTCGTCGACCGCAATAATCTTTTCATCCGGAAGTCGCTTTGCGACGAAACTCTGCCCGCCTTGCGTGTGCCGGGCGGAGACGATCTGCCCGCTATCGTCCTTGATGAATTCGATCTGAGCGTCCACAGCTTTCCAGAAGAACTGGTTGGGTCCAAATGGAAAGATTGGAAAGCGCGGCTGTCCGGTGAGCTGACCCGTCAATTGACTGCCCTCCAGCGTCACATCCATCACCGCTCCGAAATAATCGTAGCGGCCAACGTATGCGGCGAACGTCGTGGGATCCACCGATTCATCGACCTCATATTTGGGCCGCGGTTTCATCTCCTGCCACAGGAAGAAGTCGGCCACGATTTCCGCGATGGACCCGGGTTCCAAGCCGGGCACATTGGGAAACGCGTTGTGAAACACGACCACTGTCGTATTCTGATCGGGATAGCGGGTGAGATGCGACAGCCATCCGTTGAGGCCGCCGCTGTGGGAAATCGTTTTCAGGCCGCGCTGCTCGCCCGTCATCCAGCCGTAGCCGTATTTCATCGGCGGCTCTTCGCCCGAGCTAAGCGTGACCGGCGTGAACGCTGCCTTCAACGATTCCTCAGAAAGAACTTTGCCGTTGAAGATGCCTTCGTTCCATCGCATCAGGTCTTCCACCGTCGAGTAAAGACTGCCCGCAGCCCCGGCACGGGACATATCCCAGTTGATCGCCTTCGTCGTTTTATCGCCTTCAATGCTGTAACCGGTAGCTTCGTGTTTGAGCAGCGCCGTGCCCGTGTGGACGCCCGTGTCGTGCATCCCGAGCGGCTCGAAGAACGTGTCGCGCAGATAATCATTGAAGGACTGGCCGCTTACCTTTTCCACAACAGCGCCGAGCAGGAAGTAGCCTGAATTGTTGTAAGAAAATTTTTCGCCGGGATTGAAGTCGAATGCATCCTTCTTAAACGAATCGATCATTTCCTGGGTTGTCACGGATGACGCGACGGTAGAGTAAAAATCGGATTTCGACGTGAAGCTTTTAATTCCCGACGAGTGCGTCAATAAATGATGGAGCGTTACCTCGTCGCCCCGCGGGTAGTCGGGAAAGAATTTGCTCAATTTGTCCGTCACATTCAGCTTGCCATCTTCCTGAAGCTTCAAGATCGCCGCCCCGGCAAACTGCTTGGTGATCGAGCCGATGCGGAACTTCGTCGTGGTCGTGATGGGAACATCATGCGACAGATCGGCCATGCCGTAGCCGCGGCTGAAAAGTACCTTGCCATCCCGCGCTACCAATACGGCTATCCCGGGCGCATCCTTTTCCGTCATCTTTTCCAGCATCTTGGAAACAACCACGCTGGTATCAAACGGCTCCGGGGTGGCCGCCCCTTTGGACACCAGCAATTCGGCGATGTGATCGTAGCCGCGAACTTTGGCAGCTTGCGCTGCGGTAATCCCTTCGGGCGATTCGATATTGAGATCGCCACCAAGCGCGGCCAGTTTCGCGGCAGTTTCGCTGTCACCCGTGAATGCCGCTTGAAACAACCTCTTCGCCAGAAGGTTCGAGGAGAGGAAGCGGAAAGAAAATCCCCAATCGCCAGCATCGTTCGCGACCTTGATCAGCAGCCGATTCTTGCCCTCTTTCAATTTGACGGAAAACACATCCTGATCAGCCACCAGCGCGCGCGGCGCGGAATGTTGGTGCACCAGCTCCCCATTGAGCCAAACGCGAACTGCGTCGTCGCTGCCCAGCCCCACCAGCCGCGACTCTTCATCGGACGACTCGATCGTCGCCGCCGCATAGCCGACGGCAAATTCATGCTTGCCCAGCGCCTTGATGAGATCGATTTCTTCAGTCTCGCTTTCGAGTAGCCGCCACTTCCGTTCACCGCCGCGCACTAGCACCGCTTCGTCAGCTTCAGGATCGACCTTGGCCTCGCCGCCAGCCTTGTCGAGCAAATCCATTTCGAAGCCCGTCTTTCGGGCATTTGCCGGGTCAGGCGTCGCGCCATCGTCCTGCGCGGAGATTGGCCCCAGAACGAGCCACTCTTTCATGTGCTTGTCGGGCAGGACGCTTGAGTAAATTGCGTCGGCGGCCGTTGCGCGGTGTAAGTAGCAACTGTGGCAAACGCAAGCCGCTGAGAAGAGCATCACTTGGAGCGAAGCAGAAACGACCTGTCCGATGCGCTTGTTTGACACGTCGTTGCTTGCCAAAAGACAATGGTTCCACTTGATCGAAGAGACGGTAACCATACTGACTCCAGTTTGCGGCACGATTTTGAGGAGCCGGCCATTTTGGTTCGGGTTTGTCGTAAAC
>DATFGJ010000507.1:0-2246 GCA_035249585.1 Lacipirellulaceae bacterium | reverse complement strand
AGCTTCATCGGAAATCTCCAAAAAGTTTGCGCGGGGGCGTACGCACCAATCGCGCGACCATCCGCGCGACGGCTTAGCCGCCAGTACGAAATCGCGCGGCGATCCGCTTCGCCGACCGAACGGGAGAAGTTCCCAAACGTGCAATCGAAAAGTTTGTCTACCTGTAACGCCGAGTAAATCGGCGACCCGTCCCAGCCGACGCCCTGCCTAGCAACGGGCAGTTACGTTGTCATTGTACACAGTGCCCACAAATCTAGCGACCGCCAAGCACTGTGATTATCCGCAAAGTGTCTTCAGTTTTGGAGCAGACCGCAGGGCCGCTCAGCATCCTCGATCCGTATTGGCCGGTTGTTGTCCAAGCGGGTCAATGCCGCGCCATACCGAGCGGCATTGTGGACCGCTTCGCGATCGACCGGCAGTCCTGATGATCCTGATCCATGTTCCCAAAAGTCGGCCCACCATCGCCCCTCAATCGAGCTGTAACCGCCATCGACCCGCGGCCACTCGGGAGCCTGACCGAAAACCTAATTCTAATACTTCGCGCGCCACCTTTGCAAGAAACTCGTGCCGGCCGGTAATCAATCGTCTGGACGGAGGCTCCGGCTGAATTTGCCGAGGTTTTTGCTCATTTGGCGGCGTGGGCGACGGCCGCGTGCCGCTTGAGCTTTTGAACCAATTTCCTACACTATTAGCGCACGTGCTTCGTCGGCCTTGTATCAACGCCACACTGATTCGCCTCCCGCGCGATGAGACCGATCGTACAAATCTCCTTGGACCTGCTGTCGATCGAGGAAGCGGTCGAGACGGCCGAGATGGCGCTACGCGCCGGTGTCGACTGGCTGGAGGCCGGTACTCCGCTCATCATCGCCCATGGGATGCACGGGGTGCGTGCGCTGCGCGAGCGGTTTGGGCAGACGCCGATCGTGGCCGACTTGAAGACAATGGACGGCGGCTACCTGGAAGCCGAAGTCATGGCCAAGGCCGGGGCGACGCACGTCGTGGTGATGGCCCGGGCCCACGAGGAGACCGTGCGCTGCGTCGTACAAGCCGGGCGCGATTTCGGCGTCAAGGTGATGGGCGATAACCTGGGTTGCGACGATATGGTGGCCGGCGCGCGGCAGCTTGAAGAGCTCGGCTGCGATTACGTGATTCACCACATCGGCTATGATGAACGGCGCGGCATCGCCGCCCGCGGCCAGCGCATGCCCAGCCCGCTCGACCAGCTTCGGGAAGTCGTGTCGGCGGTGAGTGTTCCGGTACAGGCCGTGGGCGGGTTGTCGCTGGAGCAGGCGGTGCGTGCCCCGGAATATGGCGCCCCGCTCGTTGTGCTGGGGGCACCACTCGTGATCGACGCGGACTCATTCAAGACGGCCAGCGGCAATTTGGAAGAGTCGCTGCGCAAGATTTGCGAAAAAGTGCATAGCTACGGCGACGTGCCGGTGGGCCGCCCGCGCTAAATGAGTCGGATTAAGAAAACCGCCAAGCCGCCAAGGACGCCAAGAAGAAGAATTGTTGAAGCAGCAACAGCTAGTGACCGAACCTGGCAACAGAGTGGATGAATTAGCGCACCAGGTCATTGGTGCTGCTATCGAAGTTCATCGCATTCTTGGTCCGGGATTCTTGGAATCGGTTTACGAAGAGGCGCTTGCCATTGAGTTTGATCTGCGAAACATCCCCTATGAACGACAGAAACCAATAATGCTGCAATTTAAAGGCCGTGTTGTAGGCGACTCACGGCTCGACTTCCTGGTCGGCGGAAAACTCGTCATCGAAATAAAAGCCATTGAAGCAATTCATCCAATCTATCCGGCAAAAGTCATTCATTATCTGTAGACATGCGAGCTCGAATTGGGCCTGATCATTAACTTCCATGTCGTTCTGCTGCGCGATGGGATAAAACGTATTGTGTTGTCGAAACCTTAGAGCGTCTAACAAAAGGAATAAAACTGCCAAGTACGCCAAGATCACCAAGTAAAGACATTCGGCGTATTAGATTTCTTGTCGCACTTGGCTGGTTGGCAATTTCATATTGTTAGGTGCTTTTAGAACCTTGGCGTCCTTTGCGCCTTGGCGGTTTAATACGAATTCATTTGCGTATTTGTCATGAATGATTTGGGGGTAGTAAATTACGCGCCGCAGAAGCACAGCGTTGAGCTGCGGGAGATTCCGCGCGCTGCGTTTCGCGACGATGAAGTGCTGCTCGAAGTGCAGGCCGTGGGCGTATGCGGCAGCGACCTGCATATGTG
>DATFGJ010000506.1:0-6448 GCA_035249585.1 Lacipirellulaceae bacterium | reverse complement strand
GCGGCCGCGAAAGCGCGATCACCTCGCTCGAAGCCGCCGGCCTCAAAGTGAAATCGATCGAAGACATCACGCCGCTGCCGCACAACGGCTGCCGCCCACGCAAGAAGCGCCGCGTATAGAAAGGGTTCAGGGTTCAGGGTTCAGTTGAGCCTTGGAAGCCCTGAACCCCGAACCCTGAACCCTGAACCCTCCCATGGCACGATACACCGGACCTGTTTGCCGACTTTGCCGCCGAGACGGCCTCAAGCTGTTCCTCAAGGGAACGCGCTGCGATACGCCCAAATGCGCCATTGAGCAGCGTGAGAATCCGCCCGGGCAGCAGCAGCAGCGCCGCGGCAAGCTTACCGACTACGGCCAGCACTTGCGCGAGAAGCAGAAGGTCAAGCACTACTACGGCGTGCTGGAGCGGCAGTTTCGCAAATATTTCGACCATGCCGAGCGTGGCAAAGGCAACACGGGCGACACGCTGATGACGCTTTTGGAGCGCCGCTTGGATAACATCGTCCATCGCCTCGGCTTCGCCCAGAGCCGGGCCCAGGCTCGCCAGGTGATCCGCCACGGGCACATTACCGTCAACGGCCGCAAGGTCGACATTCCCAGCTACGAGGTGCGCGTGGGAGACGTAATTCGCGTCAAGAATCGCGCCAGCAGCCTCGATTTGGTTCGCGGCGCGATGGCCGAGAGCACGCGCGACATTCCCGACTTCCTGTCGCGCAGCGAGTCGCAGATTCCTGAAGGAATCGTGTCCCGCCTCCCCGCCGTTGACGACGTGTCGATCCCAGTGCAAACGCAACTGATCGTCGAGCTGTGCTCTCGATAGCGCGAGAGCGTGCGTAAGACTCACCTACTCACTAGGTACATAAATGACCACAGCATTATCCGGTATCGGGAGACCTGCCATGCATATTCGATGGCGTGGATTGGAGCTGCCCAGCGTGGTGACCGTGGATGCCGCCACGCTCACGCCGACCTACGGCAAGTTCACCGCTGAGCCTTTCGAGCGCGGTTTCGGCGCGACGATCGGCAACGGTTTGCGCCGCGTGTTGCTCTCCAGCTTGGAAGGCAGCGCAGTGACGCAAATCAAGGTGCACAACGCGCAGCACGAGTTCACGACGATCAAAGGCGTCTTCGAGGACGTCACCGACATCGTGCTCAACGTCAAATCGCTGGTGGTGAAGAATCACAGCGACTCGACGCGCGTGCTGCGTGTCGAGAAGAACAGCGCCGGCCCGATCGCCGCTGCCGACATCGAGACGGATGAAGCGGTCGAAGTGCTGAATCCTGAGCACGTGCTCGCGACGCTCACCGATAACGTGCCTTTCGTCATGGAAATGGTCGTGGAGAACGGCCGCGGCTATATCCCGGCCAGCGAGCATAGCCAGAACATCCAGGAAATCGGCATCATCCCGATCGACGCCGTGTACAGCCCGGTCGTGCGCGTGCGCTACGGCATCGAAGAGACCCGCGTGGGACAGAAAACCAATTACGACAAGCTCACGCTCGAGATTTGGACCAACGGATCGGTCGCGCCGGAAATGGCGCTGGTGGAGGCCGCCAAGATCCTGCGCAAGCACCTCAATCCGTTCGTGCAGTACACGGAGCTGGGTCCGCAGGTTCGCGCCCCGGCTCGCGACAGCTCGATCGGAATCGATTCCGCGCTCGACGCCAAGCTGAACATGCCGCTGTCGGAGCTGAATCTGTCGGTGCGGGCCAGCAACTGCCTCGAGTCGGAAAACATCATGACCGTGCGTGACCTCGTCACGAAAAGCGAGGACCAGCTTTTGGAGGTCCGCAATTTTGGCGAAACCACTCTCGCCGAAGTGCGGCATAAGCTGCGCGATCTGGGCCTGCACCTCGGCATGCGCCTCCCGGCCCAGCCCGCCATTGTCTGAAAGCCGTTTCAAGACGTCCGAATGAAACCGGACGCTAGCCACCCAGAGGGTGCCCGCCGGCTGATGCCATTAGCCGCGGGGCGCTAGCCCCCGGTTTTTGAAATATCGAACCCAACGGTGCTATCATGCGACATCGACGACGCGGACGCAAACTTGGCCGAGCCCCGAGCCATCAGCGAGCGCTTTTGCGCAGCCTGGCGACCGCTATTTTCCTCACCGAGCGCGACGCCGAATATGATGACAACAAGCCGAAAGTGAAGGGCCGCATCATCACCACCGTGGCCAAGGCGAAGGAAGTTCGCCCGCTGGTGGAGAAGTGCATCACGGTCGCGCGCCGCGGCGTTGTGGCTGAAGAAGCGGCCGCCCAGCATGCGACCGACGCCGAGCGCGGCAGCGACGCCTGGAAGTCGTGGCGCAACGGTGATCGCTGGCGACAGTGGAACGCGGCCATCGCGCCCGCCGTGGCAGCACGGCGCCGCTGTTTGCAGCTGCTCGGCAACAAGCAGGCGGTTCGCGTGCTCTTCGATGAAGTCGCGCCGCGCTTTCTCGACCGGCCGGGCGGATACACGCGCATCGTGCGGCTGGCCAAGCCGCGCTTGGGCGACGCCGGGACGCGCGTGATCCTGGAATTCGTGGGCGTTCGCGACCGCGCCGCCGAGCGCAGCGTCCGGCCCACGTTCGAGGCCGAAGCGCCGGCCGGCAAGAAATCCGAAAAGCAAACCGCCGCGGCCGAGTAGGTTTTCTTAGAGCCCAGCCGGAATTGCAGCCCGCGGGGGTGCCACTGGCTCTGCCAGTGCTGATTGGGAATAGCGATTTGATAGCGGCATGTGCCAACGCATGCAGCAGCTTGAGCGCTAATACGTGTTGCTAGCCGCAAGGCCCTGACTTTCTGGGCACTGGCTGGCAAAGCCAGTGGCACCCAGCCCTGCGCGCCTGCGATCTTAAAGGATCGCGAGTTTAATAGCTTGCATTGACTGCGGCAGGCGATTCTTCTACCCTTCGCGGCCCGGCCCGGTGTCGGGGTGCACTCTTCTTTGTCACATCACCGCGTGCTGCGCGGGCGCGCGGAAACTCTTCAATGATGATATCTCCTCGATCAGTCGCTGCGCTGACGCTTCTCGTCCTTGTGACGGGCGGCTGCCGGGTATTCATCGATGGAAGCCAGCCGCTCGGCAAATCGCCTCTCAGGCCCGCCGATCCCTCGCCCGACAGCGTCAGGATGGAGATCATTTGGTCGCGCTTTGCGGCCGATGATCCGGACCTCAATGAGACTGCCTGGCGCGAAATCGATGAAACGCAGATTGCCCCGGCGGTTCGCAGTGAGCTGGCGCGGCACGGCTTTCGCGCGGGCGTAATTGGCAGCACCGTGCCGGATGCGATCGCCCGCGCACTGCGATCCGGTGAATCGCCCGACGGCGAACAACCAGCGCCAGATAATCGAGACGCTTCGACTTTAATGGCTGAGCCGGTGGTTCATGGCCGCACCCAGCAGCTGCGGCGCAATCAACGATCTGAAATCCAGGCCTCGGACATTCATCCGTCGCTGCCGCTGCTCCTGGGCGCGGGAAAGGAACTCGGCGGCCGAACGTTTCATGACGCGCAGGCCATCTACGCGCTGCGCGTCGATCCGCAGCCCGACCAGACCGTGCTCGTGGAGCTCACCCCGGAGCTGCATCACGGTCAGGCCCACTTGCGCTTCACGCGCGATGACGACAATATGGGCATTCTGCGCCAGGCCCCGATGCGCCAGCGCGAAGTATTCAGCCAGCTGCGCATGTCGGTACGGCTCGCACCGGGCGAAATGCTGGTGTTGATGGGCCTCTCAGGCGCCGGCAGCCGGCTGGGCCATTACTTCCACACAGTCGACTCGACCGACGGCCCGCAGCAAAAGCTCATTCTCATTCGCCTGGCCGAAGTGCCGCGCAGCGACTTGTTCGCCGCAACGGACGATTTTTAAGGCACCCCCAACACAGGGGCGGGCCTGCCCATTTAGTCTCCCATTCTGTAGAATGCCCATATTCGGTTGGCCGGGCGTGTCTGGCACGGCGGTTTGTAACGTTAGCAACTCTGGATTAAGGAGTATTCTCCATGCCATTAGTACCAATGCGCCTGCTGCTGGATCATGCCGCCGAGAACGACTACGGCCTGGCCGCCTTCAATGTCAACAACATGGAGCAGATCCAGTCGATCATGGAGGCCGCTCGCGAAACCGAGTCGCCTGTGATCGTGCAGGCTTCGCGCGGCGCGAGGTCCTATTCGCAGGACAACTACCTGCGGCACTTGATGCTCGCCGCCTCGGAGCTTTACCCCGAGATCCCGATCGTGATGCACCAGGACCACGGCAACAGCCCGGCCACGTGCAAAAGCGCGATCGACAATAACTTCACCTCGGTGATGATGGACGGCTCCTTGAAAGAGGATGGCAAGACGCCGGCCGACTTCGAGTACAACGTGCGCGTCACCCGCGAGGTGTGCGCGCTTGCGCACGCCAAGGGCGTTTCCGTCGAAGGTGAGCTCGGTTGCCTGGGCTCGCTTGAATCGGGTCACGGCGAGAAGGAAGATGGCCATGGCGCCGAGGGCCAACTGACGCGCGATCAGTTACTTACCGATCCGGACGAAGCCGAGCGGTTCGTCGCTGAAACCGGCGTCGATGCGCTGGCCGTTGCCATCGGCACGAGCCACGGCGCTTACAAGTTCAGCAAGAAACCCACTGGCGACGTGCTGGCGATGGATCGCATCGAAGAAATTCACCGCCGGCTGCCCGATTGCCATCTAGTAATGCACGGCTCGAGCAGCGTGCCGCAAGAGCTTGTCGCGATGATCAATAAGTATGGCGGCAAGCTCCGCGAAGCATGGGGCGTGCCCGTCGAGGAGATTCAGCGCGGCATCAAGCATGGCGTCCGCAAGGTGAACGTCGACACGGACAACCGCCTGGCGATCACCGCGGCCATCCGAAAAGTGTTTGCCGAAACGCCCGAAAAATTCGATCCGCGCGACTATTTGAAGCCCGCTCGAGAGTCCATGAAGAAAATCTGCGTCGAGCGGATGACGGCCTTCGGCCAGGCTGGCCAGGCTCGCAAAATCAAGCCGGTTTCCTGCGACCAGTTCGCCAGCTTCTATGCTCGCCGGCCCGCGCCTGCGGCCGTCTAGTCGCCGGCCCGATGGCCGCAAAAAAAGAAACGAAACTCCGCCTGACCGGGCGGGGTTTATCTATTAGAGGGCGCGGCATTCGTGCCAGCATGCACTTAAATGTTAGGCACTGCACGGGCATGTTCCTTTGGCTGTGACCTGCTGCGAAAGGCATCGGTCAGGCCGCGCAAATCGAGCGAGGCATTCACACATGCGATTCTTTGTTTCAACAGCCGCTATTCTGTTCGGGTTGCTAACTCAGCCAGCGCTGGCGCAAGAAGCGGAAGAACGTGACGAAGGCGATCGCCCACGGCCCTCCGCCGAACGCGAATCACGCGGAGATGATGATCGCGACCGAGAAGGCCGCCGCGATACAAACCGCGAACGCGGCCGCGAAGCAGGCGATGGCGACCAGCGTGAGCGCGATGCGCGTCGCGACTCGGATCGGCCGCGTGATGCAGACCGGCGCCGTGATGCGGATCGTGCCCGCGATGCGAACCGCCCGCGCCGCGCCGACCGGGCGCGTGATGTCGACCGGGCGCGTGATGCGGATCGTCCCCGCAGCGCAGATCGGCGGCGGGGCGCCGATCGACGCCGTCGCCCCGACTTTGCACGTGGGCCGATTGGACCCATGGGCGGCCCGCGCGAGCGCAACCTCGGCACATTGTTCGGTTGGTTCGACACCGACGGCGACAACATGCTTAACCGGCGCGAGTTCGCCGAGCTGTCGCAATTTGTCGACCGTCGTCGGCCGGGACCACCGGGCGGCGGTCCTGCCGGTCCGCGAATCGGCCGGCGCGGCTTTGATGGCCCACCCGGTCGCGGCATTGACGGCGCACCCGGTCGTGGCGGCGATCGATTTGAATTCCGGATGCGTGAGCGGCGCCTCGAAGGTCCGACGCGCGGCGATCGACCCGGTCCACGAGATCGCGACGCCGGCCGCGCACGCGGCGACCAGCGGCGCCGCCCCGATAATGCACCCAGCCGGCCCCGCCCGCAGGAAGCCCGCCCAAACGCGGCCGAGGCCATTTGAGGCCCTTTGATAGGGCCATTCCTCTCTTGTTAGCACCCGGTCCCGTGTAAATCGACCTCCCAGCCGACACGGGGCCGGGTCTGCTTTTTCATGCCGGTAAATTATGCCGGTGTCTTCTTTTGTAGCCCCGGCCGACAAGCGGGCTCTCCGGCCGCCGGCGTTTTGTTGCCGCTGCGCGCGTGGCCATTTATACTGAAATTGAGGGATTATTAGCTCGCTCCGCGCACCCTTGAAGAGCAGAAAAGCAGGCCGTTGATGCACCGACCGTTTAGCCAGCCGCGAGCGCGCCGCCGCGTTCGCTTAACTTATTTATTTCGTTCTGTCGTGGGCCTGGTAATCGCCGTCGCGTTTGCTGAGGTCTCATGCGCGCAGACCGCCGCCGCCGCCGCGGCAA
>DATFGJ010000505.1:0-5284 GCA_035249585.1 Lacipirellulaceae bacterium | reverse complement strand
AACGGAGTAAAGAGGGGCATTCAACACGGCCAGCGGACGAATTGGGTCACCTCGCCGTTCTGACGTGGCCACGGAACCAAATGGCATTGATCGGGCATTACGATATAGCTCAACAGTCGCATGGCTTGAAAAGCCCCTAGCAGGCGTTTAATCTGCTTGGAAAAACGGCCTGCGGCGGGTATGCTGGAGGTCTCGCCAGGAGCCCTTAATGGTTCCTTGATCCCGCCTCCCCATGCCGGTCGGTTCACGGCAAATTCATGCGACTTTCGCTCAGTTCATCGTGGCGATTGCTGTTTGCCGCCGTGCTCGTTGCGGGCGGCGCGGCGATGGGCAATGAACCTCGCAGCGGCGAGGCAATTTACGTTGCCCACTGCGCCCGCTGCCACGGGGATAAGGGCCAGGGCACAGAAGAATTTCACCCCGATCCGCTTGCCGGCGACCGCAGCGTCGAGCAGCTCGCGGCGCTCATCGCCGAGACGATGCCGCAGGATGCCGATGAGAAGTTGCCGCTAGAGGCGGCGCGCACGGTTGCCGCGTATATCTACGACGCGTTTTATTCGCCCGATGCGCAGACGCGCAATAAGCCGGCGCGGATCGCGTTGTCGCGGCTGACGGTGCGGCAGTATCAGAATGCGGTGGCCGATTTGGTCGGCAGTTTCCGTTCGGCAAACGAATGGGGCGAGGAGCGCGGGCTGCGTGCCCGCTACAATCCCACGCGGAACTTTCGCGATAGCGACAAGCAGGTGCGGCGCACGGATCCCAACATCGATTTCGATTGGGGCATTGAAAGTCCCGTGCCGGACAACTTTGAAGCGCATGAGTTTTCGGTGCGCTGGCAAGGATTGCTGCTGGCGCCGGACACGGGCGAGTACGAGTTCATACTCAAGACGGAGCATGCATCGAGGCTATGGATCAACGACATGGAGCAGCCGCTGATCGATGCCTACGTGCGCGCGACCACGGACAAAGAGTTTCGCGGCACGACTTGGCTGTTGGGTGGGCGGGCCTATCCGCTGAAGCTTGAGTTTTCCAAGGCCAAGCAGGGCGTCAACGATTCGAAAAAGAACAAGGACAAGCCAAAGCCGGAGGTGAAGGCGTATGTCCATCTGGAGTGGAAGCGGCCGCATCACACGGCCGAAGTCATTCCGTCGCGAAACTTGTCGACTGCCCGCGGACGCGAAGTGTTTGTGCTGCGCACGCCGTTTCCGCCCGATGATCGCAGCGTCGGCTTCGAGCGCGGGACGGCGGTTTCCAAGGCATGGGACGAGGCCACGACGGAGGCCGCCATCGAAGTGGCCGACTATGTCGCCAGGCACCTCGACGACCTGGCGGATGCCGACCCGGACAACGCCGAACACAAGCCCAAGCTGCGCGAGTTCTGCCACAAGTTTGTCGAGCGGGCGTTTCGCCGGCCACTCTCGGCGGAGCAGAAGGCCGTGCATATCGACCGGCAGTTCGAAGAAGCGGCCGACCTCGCGACGGCCGTAAAGCGCGTGGTGCTGCTGGCGCTCAAGTCGCCGCGATTTTTGTACCGCGAAGTGGGCAGCGAGTCGACGGATGCGTATGATGTCGCCGCGCGCATGTCGTTCGGGATGTGGGATTCGATACCCGACAAAGAGCTGCTGGAAGCGGCCGCGGAAAAGCGGCTTGAAACGCGCGAGCAAGTTGCCCAACAGCTCGAGCGGATGTTGCCAGACTTGCGCTCCCAGGCGAAGTTTCGCGAGTTTCTGCTGGATTGGCTCAAGGTGCGTCAGCCGCCGGACCTGGCGAAGGATGCGGCCCAATTTCCTGAATTTACAGCGGAGCTTGTTTCCGACTTGCGAACCTCGTTGGAACTCAGCATTGACGAGTTGCTCTCAGGCGAATCGGCCGACTTCCGTCAATTGCTGCTGGGCGAGTCGATGTTTCTCAATGGCCGGCTGGCAAAGGTGTACGGCGCCGAGCTGCCGGAAGACGCGCCGTTCCAAGACGTCTCTTTCCCCGAAGAAAAGAGGTCGGGAATCATCTCGCACCCCTACTTGTTGGCGAGCTTCGCCTACACGGGCACTAGCTCGCCGATTCATCGCGGCGTGTTCCTAACGCGAAGCGTTCTGGGGCGTACGCTGCAGCCGCCGCCGGAATCGGTCGCGCCGCTGGCCCCCGATTTGCACCCCGACCTGACGACCCGCGAGCGCGTGCTGCTGCAGACCAAGCCGGAGGCGTGCCAGACCTGCCATAGCATGATCAATCCGCTGGGATTTGCCCTGGAGAATTTTGACGCGATCGGTCGATACCGCGAGGCGGAGAAGGATAAAGCTGTGGAGGCTGCCGGCACCTACGTTCTGCGGTCGGGTGAAGTGGTGGAATTCAACGGCGTGCGCGAGCTGGCCCGTTTCCTGGCCGATAACGAGGAAACACACGAGGCGTTCGTCCGCCAATTGTTCCATTACGCGATCAAGCAGCCGATTGGCGCCTATGGCGAGGGCCGGCTCGCCGGATTAAAACAGACGTTCGTCGAGAACGAGTTTGATATTCAAAAGCTGCTCGTAGAGATAGTGGCGACAAGCGCGATCGAGTCTGAGTCAGGTAAACTGGTCGCAGACTGACAATATGAAACCGCCAAGGACGCCAAGAGCCGCCAAGGATACGAGAATTCAAAATCCTGACATGTGGACTTGGCGTTCTTGGCGGTTTAATTCGGTTCGGTTCTGATCTATTAACCGCAAGCGAGACGAGCGATGTCGAAGTTTGCTTCCCGGCGCGAGTTTCTGCGTAACCTGGGCATTGGCGCAGGGGCGCTGCCCTTCGTGCTGAATCTGCCCAGCCTGGGCCTGGCGAATTTCCAGCCGCGACGCCAGCGGCTCGTGGTTATGTTCAGCCCGAACGGCGTGGTGCCAAAAACATTCTGGCCGAAGGAGGAAGGCGAGAACTTCACGCTGCCCAAAAGCCTCAAACCGCTGGAAGCGCTGCGCGAACGCACGCTAGTTCTCCACGGCGTGTGCGACAAGATTCGCGGCGACGGCGACAACCACATGCGCGGCATCGGCTGCCTGCTTACGGGCACCGAGCTATTCCCCGGCAACATCCAGGGCGGCTCGGATACGCCCGCCGGCTGGTCGAAGGGCATTTCGATCGACCAGGAAATCAAGAACCACTTGCAGGCGAATCCCGCCACGCGCACACGCTTTGGCTCGCTGGAGTTCGGCGTGATGGTGCCCGATCGTGCCGATACATGGACACGGATGTCGTACGCCGGGGCGAACAAACCGCTTGCGCCGATCGACAACCCGTACCAGATGTTCTCGAAGCTCTATGGCCGCATGAAGGACCAGGAAAGCCTGCGCAGCATCCTCGACGAGCTTCAGGACGACCTGCAAAAGGTGCGGAGCATCGTGAGCGCCGAGGATCGCAACCTGCTGGACGAGCACACGACGTTTGTTCGCGAGATGGAAGAGGAGCTCAAGACTGCCGACGAGTCGAAAATCGGCCACGCAGTGCCACAGCTCGAGCCGGGCATCAAGGAAGAGAACGACAACATCCCGCGCATCAGCAAGCTGCAGATCGAGCTCCTGGTGAGCAGCTTCGCGGCCGACTTCGCCCGCGTGGTTACGCTGCAATATACGAATTCAGTCGGCGGCGCGCGGATGCGCTGGCTTGGCGTCGAGGAGGGGCATCACGAGCTTTCGCACGAGCCCGACAGCAACAAGAAGGTGCAGAAGAAGCTCACGAAGATCAACCACTGGTACTGCGAGCAACTGGCGTACCTGGCTCAGCGGCTGGCCGAAACGCCTGAGCCGGGTGGCAGCGGCAGCCTGCTCGATAACACGCTTCTTATCTGGACCAACGAGCTGGGCAAAGGCAACTCGCACACGCTCGACAACATCCCGTTTGTGCTGGTTGGCAACGGGCTGGGCTTCCGCATGGGCCGCTCGCTCAAATTCAAAGGCGTGCCGCACAACCGCCTCTTGCTCTCGCTGGCCCACGGGATGGGCCACACAATCGAAAAATTCGGCAATCCCGATTACTGCGGCGACGGCCCGCTCGCGTTAACGTAACAAGCGGGCTTTGTCTTACGCAAAGGCGCAAGGCTGAAAGATGAGGCACGAAAGATGAAGCATAAAGGATGAAAGATGAAGGATTGAATCGGTGCGCGGCGATCACTTATCCCTTAACCTTCATCATCCTTCTTTGCGCCTTCGCGCCTTTGCGAGAGATTCTCAATGCAACCGCTGCGCGTTCTGGAAAGCTGCGTGTACGCGACCGATCTGGACGCGGCGGAGCGATTCTATACGCAGGTAATCGGCCTTGAAAAACATGCCCGCGAGGACGGCCGGCACGTGTTCTTTCGCTGCGCGGACGGCATGGTGCTCATTTTCAATCCGGAGCACACGAGCACCGTCCGCACGACAATCGCCCGCTCCGAATTGCCTCTGCACGGAACGCGCGGAGCCGGGCACCTGGCTTTCGCCGTGCACGAATCGGATATTGCCGCCTGGCGAGCGCAACTAGCGCGGTGCGGCGTCGCGATCGAATCCGAAGTGCACTGGCCGCAGGGAGGCACGTCGCTGTACATCCGCGACCCTGCGGGCAACAGCATTGAGCTTGTGTCGCCCTCCGTTTGGGGGCTTCGAAAGTGAGCGAGTGTCCGAATCGGCGGGCTCGGGCGATCGACAGAAATCTGCGCTAGGGCAAAATGAAAGCGCTTGCAAGCCCTGTTCCGCAGGCGTAGAATGCGCCGGGCACAGGCAGTCCCGAAACGGGCGGCCTCATCTTTCCAGCGGAACAATGGAGTCTTCGTCATGGCGGCGAATCTTGCGCGCGAAAAGCGTGGTTTCACCCTCGTGGAACTCTTGGTCGTAATCGCCATTATCGGCATTCTCGTCGCGCTTTTGCTCCCGGCAATCCAGGCGGCGCGCGAAGCGGCCCGGCGCACCCAGTGCCGCAATAATCTCAAAAACATCGGTCTGGCAATTCACAACTTTCACGATACCTACAAGTTCTTCCCCATGGGAGGAACCGAACCCGATGTCGAAATAGAATTCTATTTGAAAGATTCAACCGCCCCTATTGCCAACCGTAAAGGTCCGCCCAATGGGCCAACCGAGCAAGGGCTCGGATGGATGTATCAACTCCTTCCGTACCTTGAAGAAGGCGCGGTTACCGGTCTGATCCGACAGGAGCAGCTCAAGCAGCAGCTGATAGCGCTCTATAACTGCCCATCCAGGCGTACATTGGTCCGGCTTCCTGAGTCCGGAGTATCGGTCACAGATTACGCCGGCGCGACGGCAGGACCGTCTCGATCGGA
>DATFGJ010000504.1:0-3400 GCA_035249585.1 Lacipirellulaceae bacterium | reverse complement strand
ACGGCCGAAGCCGTGTGACGTAACGATGTTATCGGTGGGACTGCAACGCATTAACATTGGGACACACCTGATGCGCGAATTCGGCATGATCGTTGTGGCTGGATTGATTTCCGCCGTCCTCGGAGCCGTGTTCGGCTGGCTGATTGGGCGGCTGGCCCCTGAGTTCATCGAGCTGCTCGCCCGGCCCGATCGGGTTCGATCTCCCGATCGAGTGGCGGCAGCCCTGGGCGCGGTCAGCGGCTTGGGGCTTGGCGCCATCGCAATGTCGGTTGCGCTGATCGCATCGGCGCTTCGTGCGCGCGGGCGCGGATCGGATTTGTAACTTCTGTTGCGGCTAACACATGCTTTCGTTTGTCATCCCGACGCACAACGAGGAGCAGTTTATTGGCAGGTGCATATCGTCCGTCACGGCTTCAGCGCGGGCGATGGGGCAACCATTCGAAGTGATCGTCGTGGACGACGCGTCGACCGGTCGAACCGCCGAAATTTCGGCCAGTCGCGGCGCGAAGGTCGTGAAAGTGGCGCACCGCCAGATCGCGGCTACGCGCAACGCCGGTGCGCGCGAGGCGCGCGGTGAGTGGCTGTTTTTCGTCGACGCCGACACGCTTGCCAACCCGCGAGCTCTGCGCGCTTGCCTGCAAGCATTGGACGGTGGGGCCGTCGGCGGCTGCTGCGTGTTTACCTTCGACGGCACCCTCCCCGTTTGGGCGAAATTGCTATACCCTGTCGCCGTCGTGTTGTCGCGTACGTTCAAATTGATGGGCGGCTGCTACTTGTTCTGCACGCGTGAAGCTTTCGATGCGATCGGCGGGTTCGACGAGCGATATTTCGCCGCCGAGGAAGCCGTGTTCGTTCGCGCGCTCAAGCGACGTGGGCGATTCGCAGTTCCAGGACCGACGGTTGTTACCTCGGGCCGCAAGCTGCGCATGTATTCCGGCTGGCGCATTCTAGGCGAGTCGCGGCGCTGGATGTGCTACGGGCGCGGCCGATATCAGCGGCGCGAGGGTTTGGATCTATGGTACGGTGGGCCGCCAACCGATCCGATTGGCGAAGTGAAATAGCGCATCGCCCCCAGCGATACACGGCGGCCACTTAGCTCATAACGGAATTGAAACACGCGCCGCTGCCATGCGTTCACGCACGCGGCGCGGTTCCGGAGCCGGAACGGCGCGGGCGACTTCGCACAGAACAGACGACATTCGCTGCCATTCGCCATCGGGCATATCGTCGCCATTGGGAAGAAAAATAGTTTCCTCAAGCCAAATGGCGCGTCGGCGGCCGTTTGCCAATCCGTCATGTGGTCCGGCAATGGGCACAAGGCTGGAGCGAGCCGTGGCGTCGAAACCCGCGCCGCGCAGTGCGCTCAGCACTTCCTTGCGGTTGGCGACTCGCACGGGGAACGCCCAATAGGTGTGTGACGGATTGTCTGCGCCCACCACCATTCCAGGCGGCAAATTGCGAGCATGTTTGTCGCCGCATTCGGCGCGGCGCTTCAGACGAGCCAGGCCGCCGCGTTCAAATCGCTTCAGCCGGCGGTCAAGCATACTCAGCAGCGGGCCGCAGGGCCGCCGACGGATGCGCTCGAAGAAATTACTCTCGCCAAATGAATGTGCCGCGTGGCTGAAGGCCGCATCGTAGTCGATCCCCAGCGCGCGGTAACCTCGCACCAACGCGCCGTACGCGAGTCGTTTGCAAAGAACGCGAAACGATAGATATTTGCCGAGTCGAGCCAGGTACGCGCGCTTAGTCTGCAGCGGGTAAGCGTACTGCAGCAGAGCCATCTTCTCCCGCAAATCGCCATCGCGTACGCGCAGCACTGCGCCGCCAAGGGCCGTGACCGTTTTGATTGGACCGAAGCTGAACATGCTGCAATCGCTGTCGGGATGTCCACCGTACGCCCGGCCCACAAACGCCTGTGCACAGTCTTCGATGACGAGCAAACGATGCTGCCGGGCCACGCCGATGATCGGCGTCATGTCGATGCGGCTGCCGAACAGGTGTGCCACCAGGATCGCCCGAGTGCGAGGCGATATCGATTGTTCAAGCTCATCCAGATCGGGCTCCAGCCGCCGAGCATCGACGTCGATCGGAACGGGCACCAGGCTATGGTGCTGGACGATGCGGGCCATGTCGGGGATCGTCACCGACGACATGATGATCTCGCTGCCCGGTGGTAGCGCGAGTGCAGTGAGGAATAAATCCCAGCCGGTTCGCACGGAGAGCGACACGAAACCTTCGTCTGTTGGAATCCAACCGGACGGTAGAATGTCCGCATCACGGCAGCGAGTAGGGCGGAGCATGCTGCGCAAGCCAAAGGCGAAGTCGGCCCAATCGATATCCAACTGCTTACGCGGCCACATAGGTCGTCAGGCTCCGCCGGCGAGTAAAAATCGTACACGTTGTGCGAGGGCGTAAATCCGTTCCGCCAGTGTAGTGGTTCGGAGTCGACGCCGCGCGCCTCGACAGTTTGTCATCGTACCGCAGTCGAGGCGAATTATTTTGAACATTCTTTCAGTGGTAATCCCTGGGAGCGGGTGTCCTCCCAGAAATTCGCCGCGAAGCGTGATTTATAGTGTTTTCGGCACTTCGCGCGTACTTCATGCTAGCGCTGCTAGAATTTCATATATGCCACAACCGGTTGTGTGACAGCAACTTACGACGCACTAGAAATTGCATTGACGAAAGTTGTTGGGCGAGTATCATCGGACTCCTGAAACAACAACGTATTGTAGCTGCAAGTTGGCTGCATACAATATATTGTGGTTTTGCGGTGTCAAAACGGTTTATTTTTCGGGTTTTGGGCATTCGAAGTCCTAAATCTGGTGCCACCCGCTCGGGTCGGCCGATCTGATAGCTTGGTGCACATTTGTTCATTTGGTAGGATGCCCGTTTCATCTGCACGGAGGATGATGCAATGACTATGGCGAAGGTTCAACAAGGCGGTATCTCCAAGACGACCAATCCCGCATCGAAGCGATTCCACGGTCGGCTGAAGGTCGATGCCCTGTTCTGCCCGACGGACGTTGACGATCTGTTTGCGACGGTGGATTGGGAAGTTCGCAGTGCGCAGATCAAAGGCGAGAACGGCGAGCTGATCTTCGAGCAGACGAACTGCGAGGTGCCCTCGTTCTGGAGCCAGCTGGCCACGAACGTCATCTGCAGCAAGTATTTCTACGGCGAAGTCGGCACCAGCGAGCGCGAATACAGCGTCCGGCAGCTGGTGCACCGCGTGGCTCGCACGATCGCCGATTGGGGCATGGAAGACGGCTATTTTGCCTCGCCCGCCGACGGCGAGCGGTTCTATCGCGAGCTGGCCTGGCTATGCCTGCACCAGCACGGGGCATTCAATTCGCCCGTCTGGTTTAACGTCGGGCTTTATCACCAGTACGGCGTGAGCGGC
>DATFGJ010000503.1:0-3961 GCA_035249585.1 Lacipirellulaceae bacterium | reverse complement strand
ATCTGTTGCCTGCAGGGCGCGCGGCGACGATTTGAGCCGGCTGACATCGCCCTGATCGAAAACCTGGCCAGCCGCGCGGCGACGGCCATCGACAACGCCCAGCTTTACCAGACAATCCGCGAAGGTGAGCGCCGAAAAGACGAATTCCTGGCGATGCTCGGTCATGAATTGCGGAACCCGTTGGCCGCGATCTCCAACGCCGGCGAGCTCACGAAGCTGCTCGACGCGAACGACCCGACATTTGACGAGTCGCTCCAGATCATTCGCCAGCAGGCTTCCCTCATGAAGCGGCTTGTCGACGACCTGCTCGACGTGTCGCGCATCACGAGCGGCCGGGTCCAGCTTCAAAAAAACATCGTCGACGCAGGCGAAACGCTCTCGCGCGTTGCCGAGTCGAACGGGCCGCTATTTACCTCCCGCGGCCACAAGCTGCACCTGAACGTTCCGCAGACTCCGGTGCTGGTGAAAGCCGATCCATGCCGGCTGGAGCAGATCCTGTCGAATCTGCTTGTGAACGCGGCGAAGTACACCGATCCCGGGGGCGAGATTTGGTTTGGTGTGGGCCGCGAAGAAAACGAAGTCGTCTTCCGCGTGCGGGACAGCGGAATCGGGATCGGGCCGGACCTGCTTCCCAACGTATTCGACCTGTTTGCGCAGGCCAATCGTTCGCTGCATCGCGCCGAAGGCGGTCTGGGCATCGGGCTGACGATTGTCCGCGGACTCACCGAGCTACATGGCGGCCGCGTGTCTGCTACAAGTGAAGGCTTCGGGCGCGGGGCGGAGTTCGTCGTTTGCCTGCCGGCCCTGGTCGATACGCGCCTTGAGCCGGCCATAGATCGAAGCGGCACGCCCGAGCATGCCAACGGTCAACCGCGTCGCATCCTTGTCGTCGAGGACCAGCCGGCACTGTCCAGGGTGACGGTCGCGCTGTTGCGGAAACTAGGCCACGAGGTGCGAGCCGCCGCCGACGGCCCCGAGGCTCTGGTCGCGGTGAAGGAATATCACCCCGAGGTCGTTTTGCTGGATATCGGTCTGCCTGGGATGGACGGGTACGAAGTGGCTCGTTGCCTGCGAACCGAGATGGGCAATGCCGCGCCGCTGTTGGTAGCCATGACCGGTTACGGCCAGCACGAAGTGAATCGCCACGCATGTCGCGTCGAGTTCGATCATCATCTGGTCAAGCCCGCCGACATGGGCGCGCTTAAGCAGCTGTTGACGCAAGGCAAGTAGCAGATGGCAGGACACGAACGGGCCAATTGCACGACTGCTCGAACGGTTCTAATTCACATAGCCATTTAACCGCCGTGCCACGGCACGACGACGTCGTCGCGGCGGACCGGCAATGCTTTCCACGTCGAAAGCGTGGCCGGATAGCCGGCGCGAACGATACGACTCAACAACACGTATTTAGAAATTCGGGTTAGGCAAAGTATGGCAGGGCCGTTTCCATGAAATTCTGCGGCCGCGCTTGCCATAATGCCTGCTAGCTGCTGAAAATAGAGTTTCCGCTCGATTCGGGTGGTGTGCAAAAATTCTTCACGAGGAGTGGGGGTAAATGTCCAGGATCCTTGTAATTGACGACGACCGTTCGGTTCGACATTTGATCTCCAAGGCGTTCGACGACACGGACGTTGAAGTGATGCCGGCCGCTACGGCCGAAGAGGGCTTGCGACTGCTCAATGGCTCCAAGCCGGATGCGGTGCTCTTGGATATTCTACTTCCGGAAACCTCCGGTCTGGACGTATTCGATCGCATTCGCAGCGTCGACACGAAGCTGCCCGTGATTTTTATCACGTCGCTCTCCAGCAGTGAAACGGCGATCAAGGCGATGACTCTGGGCGCCTTCGACTACCTGCTCAAGCCGCTCGATTTGGCGCGCATTCGCGACCTCGTGCGCCAGGCGCTCGAGATTCGCCGTCTGATGAGCATCCCCGTGGAGTTGCCTGGTGCCCGCGCCAAAATGACGAACGGCGAGGCGACCGCGCGGCGCACCGATACGCTCGTGGGCAACAGCCAGCAGATGCAAGAGGTATACAAGGCGATCGGCCGCGTCGCGCCGCAGGACGTCACTGTGCTTATCCGCGGGGAAAGCGGCACCGGGAAGGAATTGGTGGCCCGCGCGCTTTATCAGCACAGCCCGCGCGTCAAAGGACAGTTCCTGGCGGTGAATTGCGCCGCGATCCCCGATGCGCTTCTGGAAAGCGAATTGTTCGGCCACGAGAAAGGCTCCTTCACGGGCGCCGATCAGCGGCGCATCGGCAAGTTCGAGCAATGCTCGGGCGGCACGCTGTTCCTCGATGAAATCGGCGATATGTCGTCGCTCGTGCAAAGCAAGGTCCTGCGCGTGCTGCAGTCGCAGCAATTCGAGCGCGTCGGCGGCAACCAGACAATTACCACGGACGTGCGCGTGATCGCCGCCACCAACCGCGACCTCGAAAAGATGGTCGAGGAAGGAACATTCCGCTCCGACCTTTACTACCGGCTCAGCGGCTTCACTATTCAGCTAGCGCCTTTGCGAGATCGACCTGAGGACCTGGTGCCCCTGTTGGAGAATTACCTGGCCGTCTTCAGCCTCGAACTGAACAAAGACGTTCACGGCATCTCGCCCGAAGCGATGGACGTGCTATTGAATTATTCCTGGCCGGGCAATGTCCGCGAGCTGCAGAACGTTTTGAAGCAGACCCTGCTGCGCTCTGCGGGGCACGTGATTATCCCCGATTTCATCCCCGATCGAATTCGCGTGCCCGACGTGGAGACCGCCGACACGCCGGTGAGCGAATCGACCGGCACCGACCTTCGGCAGTTCGTTGACGAGCGCCTCGCCGCGGGCTCCAAGGACCTCTATGCCGAAGCGCTGGAGTTCATGGAGCGATACGTCGTAACGCGTGTGCTGCGCGTTTGCGAAGGCAATCAGTCCAAGGCGGCTCGCATGCTGGGCATCACGCGCGGTTGCCTGCGAAGCAAGGTCCGCTCGCTTAAAGTTTCGATCGACACGCTGGTGCAAGTCGAAGGCGAGCCGTGCGAGGTGTAGACAAAATATCACGCTAGCCAGAAGCGCAAGCGAGGCAAACCCCCGTGCCGCGCTCGGGCTTCGGGCTAGTGTTTTGGCTACGGAGCGTATTCTTGAAGGGCCTGCCTGAGCCGCTCCAGCTCCTCGCCGAGCGACTCGACGAGCGACTCGATATTGCTCAGATCGTTTTCATGGCCGGCCGTTTCCACTTTTTGTGCCACGGTGGCCGTGCGGACACCGCCGCAGCCGGCTACTAGCCCTTTGAGGGCATGCGCGCTCATGCGGATACCCGCGGCATTGCGCTGCTGCACTGCTTCGCGCAGCTCCGAATACAGGCGCGGCGCGTCTTCGTAAAAAAAACCCGCCATATCCGCGAAAAGTTCTTTGTCGCCGCCCAGCCGGGCAAGCGCGCCGGTCGCATCCAATACGCAGCCCGCCGTTACGCTTTCCGCTGTCATGCACTCACCGCTGACGCTCGAATAACGCTAAGGGGAGGAGGCGCATCCATTTCTATGATAATCGGCGGCCGCTTATCTTGCAGCCCGAGAGATCATCGCGCGGCCAACATCGCAACGCGCCGACTGCCGGCTCGACTTGGGGTTTCCAAGTATGAATTGCCGCAGGCTCATTGGCGTATCAGGAGGTAACCCCGTGCGGCGGCGCCGCTCTTCGGGCGACCATCGTTCTCGTATTTCAGCAGCACGACAACGAACTTCGTAGCTGTCTGGCATGGTGCGAGATGTTTTCATGCTACACACTCCAATCCTTGAGTAACAAATCATTTAGCTCACTAACTGGTCCTGCTACCGATTGCCTTTTGTGCGCTTGCGTTTGCGCGTGCGAGCGGCTTTTTTCGCCGAAGCGACTCGGGCCGCCTTCGGCCGCGCCGCTGCGGCCTGGCCGCCTTTCTTGCCGCCCTTGCGGGCAGGCTCCTTGTTCATCGCTTTTCCG
>DATFGJ010000502.1:0-2683 GCA_035249585.1 Lacipirellulaceae bacterium | reverse complement strand
GCCATCCCGCCGAGTCATGAAGGCACTGGCCCTCGTCGGCAGGATAGCCGGATACAAGCTTCCGGAATGAGAAGTGGTAGAGCTCGCGAATCAAGATTGCCGCCACACGCTTTCAGACTTTTCGGAGCGTCAGGTTAACCTACGCTGGGCGGTTCGCGTGCTCGTCGTTTCGCGGTATATTGCGTGCGTCTTTGCAGCCATCAGCCATCAGCTCTCAGCTCTCAACCCCTAGCCCCCAATGAATGAGACCTCCCCGCACGTTCAGCTCGACCGGATGATCACCGGCTACTGGCTTTCGCAGGCCATTTACGCGGCGGCCAAGTTTGGCATTGCCGACCTGGTGGCCGGCGGGCCGCGCTCCGTCGACGAGCTCGCGCAACAAACCGCCACCAACCGCGACGCGCTCTATCGCCTGCTGCGCGCCTTGGCCAGCGTGGGCATTTTTCGCGAAGGGCCGGCCCAAAACTTTTCGCTCACGCCGCTGGCTGAGCCGTTGCAGTCGAACGTGCCCGGCTCGAAGCGGGCGCTCGCGCTCATGTCGGGGGACGAACAGTTTCGGGCCTGGAGTGAAATCGTTTACAGCATCCAGACCGGCAAGAAAGCGTTCGACAAGGTTTTTGGCAAGCCGATCTTCGACTACCTGAGCGAACATCACGACAAAGCGCAAATCTTCGACGCCGCGATGGTCGGCATCCACGGGCGCGAATCGGGCGCGGTGCTCAAGGCCTACGATTTCTCCGGAATCAACACGGTTGTTGACATTGGCGGCGGCAACGGCTCGCAGCTTATCGCGCTCTTGCAGGCGCACCCAACGATGCGGGGCATCCTCTTCGATCTGCCGCACGTGGTCGAGCGGGCCAAAGCGCCGATCGCCGCGGCCGGCCTGGCAGAGCGTTGTCAGCTCGTGGCGGGTAGCTTCTTCGACACCGATGCCTTCGCCAATCTCCCTCTCCCTTTGGGAGAGGGCCGGGGTGAGGGTTCTCCTGGTTCCGACGCAGGCGACTCGGACGCCGTGGCCTACTTCATGCGTCACATCATCCACGACTGGGACGATGAAAAATGCCTCACGATCCTGCGCAATTGCCACCGCGCGATGCCCGCGGACGGCCGCCTCTTGGTGGTCGAAAGCGTGATTCCGCCCGGCAACGAACCGTTCGGCAGCAAGTTTTTGGACCTCGTGATGCTGCTGATCCCCGGCGGCAAAGAACGCACCGAGGAGGAGTATCGCGACCTGTTCGCCCAAGCCGGCTTCGCGCTCTCGAAGATCGTGCCGACCGGCTCCGAGGTAAGTGTCATCGAAGCGGTCAAACGCTAAAACATCCCTTTCCTCGACGGTGCTCGGGGAGACCGTGTTTGCGACGCTCAGATTCAAGGCGTAGAATTAACCAAATGCAAGTCGAACTTCCCGAGAAAACTATTCGCGACCTCGAGGCCAAGCTCGCCAAGCGTGGCGAGGACGGCAATGTATCCGAGTTCATTGACGGTACTCTTCAGCGCGCACTATTCTTCGAAACCGTTCGCGACATAAAACGCCAAAACGCCGGCACTGATCCCCAAGAGCTCGAACGACTCATCGACGAAGCTGTAGCCGCCATCGGCTAGGAACGACGCACATGATCCATAACATCGACGCAATCTACGATCACGGCGTGCTTCGCCCCATCGGCCCACTCTCGCTTCCGGAGGGCGCACGCGTGCATCTGCGCGTCGAAGAAGAATACGGCGGTCCTCTAAGATCCGCCGAGTACACGAGGTGGCTGGACAGTCTCGCCGGCCGCTGGCAGGGGGACTTCGCGCGCGGCGGCGAGGGTAATTTTGAAACACGCGAGCCGCTCTCTTGAGCTTCCTTCTCGACACCAATTCCTGGATCGCTCTGCTCCGCTGGCAAAACGCCGGCATACTCGCTCAACTCAAGCAGCATCCGTCCGATGAAATACTGCTTTGCTCGGTCGTGCTGGCCGAGCTCTGGTTCGGCGTGGAACGCAGCGATGCCACCCACCAGGCGAACAATTTGAAGCTCGTCGACGAACTTGCGGCGAAATACCAATCGGTTCCGTTCGACAACGCGGCTGCCCGCGACTACGCGGCCATCCGAGCGCACTTATCCGCCGCCGGCCAACCGATCGGCCCCAACGATTTGCTGATCGCCGCAATCACCCGAAACCGCGGCGCCACGCTGGTGACGCACAACATCGCCGAATTCAGTCGTGTTCCCGGATTGGCTATCGATGATTGGCAATCAGCGTAATCCCGTCCGACAACGAATCTTTCGGCGGCAAGTTTCTGGACCTTGTGATGCTGCTCATACCCGGCGGCAAAGAACGCACCGAGGAGGAGTATCGCGACCTGTTCGCCGAAGCCGGCTTCGAGCTCTCGACGATCGTGCCGACGGGCTCCGAAGTGAGCGTCATCGCGGCGGTCAAACGCGCGTGAGCGAGTCACGGCTTCGCCAGAACCAGATCCCGACACAAGTAGAATAGTTGCTCATCCTTAATGCTTTGAAACCGAACGTCTTTGAGATTGTTGCATGTTTGCCCGTCATTGTTATTGTTGACCGAGCAAAAAGTTCTGTTTGCGTGCGGAGTCGAATGAATCTCGACGCAAAAACGGCCAGCAGTCGTAGTCGCCAAATCCGGTGTACCAACTCCACTCACCCGATGACACAGTCGAGCGGAAGAAGCCG
>DATFGJ010000501.1:0-5550 GCA_035249585.1 Lacipirellulaceae bacterium | reverse complement strand
GAAGGAACGATCACGCTGGCCGAGGCGATCCAGGTGGCGGAGTCGGGCAACGGAAAAAGTACGCATTGAAAATTCAGGGCGAGCCCGCTGCAGCAGGCGGGAATTAATTTTGTAGGTGAGTAAGTGAATGGGTGAGTAAGTGAGTAAGGTCAGGAATCAGGTGCCTATCCAGCTACTCACCTAGTCACAAATTACAATCCCCACGGAGTCATCATGGCCAAAAGCGCCGAAGATATTCGCAACATCGCCGTGTGTGGGCACGGCTCGTCCGGCAAGACTACGCTTGTCGATCAGCTCCTCGTGAAGACAGGCGCCGTCAGCGGGCAACCCAGCGTCGACGCCGGCACGAGCATCTGCGACTTCGACGAGGAGGAAAAGCATCACAAGCATTCGGTCGAGGCCTCGATCGTGCATTTCGATCACGCCGGCAAGCGGTTCAACGTGATCGACACGCCCGGTTATCCGGACCTCATCGGCCAGACGATCGGCGCGCTGCGAGCGGTCGAAACCGCGCTCATCACGATCGATGCCCATGCCGGCATCAAGGTGAACACGCGCCGCGTGTGGCAGGAAGCGGGCGATGCCGGGCTGGGGCGCATCCTCTGCATCACCAAGCTCGATACCGACAACATTAATTTCCCAAACCTTGTCGACTCCATCAAAGAAGTGTTCGGCACGCAGTGTGCGCTGTTCAACGTGCCGCTGGGGCAGGGCCACACGCTAAAGGGCGTAGTCAGCACGATCGATGTGCCTAAGGACACGGCGGACGCGCTCGTGAACCCGGCCGCGATCAGCGAATCGGTGATGGAATCGATCATCGAGGCCGACGAGGCGGTGATGGAGAAATACTTGGAAGGCGAAATGCCTTCACGCGAAGAGCTGGCCCGCTTATGCTCCGAAGCCGTGCGCCAAGGCACGCTCACGCCGATCGTCTGCGTCTCGACAAAGATGGGAATCGGACTCGACGAGCTGCTGGCCGTGCTCGCGCAGGCCTCGTTGCCGCCGGCGGCCGTGCCGCGAACGGCGAAAAAAGACGGCGATGATGTGACGCTCAAAGCTGATCCGAGCGCGCCGCTTGCCGCGCAAGTTTTCAAAACGCGCATCGACCCGTTCGTGCAGCGGTTGAGTTACATCCGCGTTTATTCCGGGACGCTGAAGAAAGACAGCACGATCCCGTCGCCGGGATCGCGCAAGGGCGTCAAAATCGGGCCGCTGCTTTCGGTGCAAGCCGAAAAGACCGCGCCCGTCGATCTGGCGACCGCCGGCGACATCGTGGCCGTGGCTAAAACTGAGGACTTTCACACCGGAACTTCGCTCGGCGAGGTGGAGCTGCCTCCGATCAATTTCCCCAAGCCAATGGTGGGCCTGGCCGTGACCCCCAAGGCCCGCGGCGATGAGACCAAGCTTTCTGGTGCCTTGCACAAGATCACCGAGGAGGACCGCACTGTTCATGTCGAGCACGACCAGGAAACCAAGGAGATGGTGCTCACGGGCATGAGCGAGCTGCACCTCTTGCTGCTGCGCGAGCGGCTCAAGCGGCGCGACAAAGTGGAAGTCGAAGCGCACGAGCCGAAGATCCCCTATCGCGAAACCATCCAGAACAACGCCGAAGGCAGCTACCGGCACAAGAAGCAATCCGGCGGCTCAGGCCAGTTCGGCGAGGTGCACATCCGCATGTACCCGTTTCCGGAAGGCGCCAAGCCGGAAGAGTTCGCCGTCAAGGAACGCTTCCCGCAGCTGAAGAATTTTCACTATCACGAGAAGAATAACTTTCTGTTCGTGGATTCGGTCGTTGGCGGCACGATCCCCGGCAACTTCATGCCGGCCATAGAAAAGGGCTTTCTCGAGAAAATCAGCTCGGGCGTGGTGGCGGGCTACCCGGTGCAGAACGTGTGCGTAGAAGTGCATTTTGGCAAGGACCACCCGGTGGACTCGAACGAAACGGCGTTCCGCATCGCCGGCCGGCAGGCGTTCGCCAACGTTTTCCGCGAAGCGCGGCCAAGCCTCTTGGAGCCGATCGTGAAGTTGGCGATCACCGTTCCGGTGGGCAACGTGGGCGATGTCTCGAGCGATCTTTCCGGCCGTCGCGGCCAGATGGTCGGCATGGACTCTGCCGGCGGCGGCATGACCACCGTAGAAGCCACCTGTCCGCTGGCCGAAGTGATGACGTACGCCCGCACGCTTTCTTCAATGACGGGCGGCCAGGGCAGCTACACGATGGAATTCCACCGCTATGACGTCGTTCCGCCCAACATCCAACAGCAGATCGTGGCGAAGGCCAAGCTCAAAGTTGAGGAAGAGTAACGCGACAACAATCTCGCTGCCGGCTCGTCGTTTGCGGCATCGCCTCGGCGGTTCTAAATCGGCATGATGCTTGCACTGACTATACTGGCGAAGGCTAGGCTTCGTTGACTTCTTGCCCCAGTGCTTCGCATCCATGTCGCAGCTCCCTGCCCAGGCTGACGCCGCTCAACCGAAGCTCGAGGCGTCGGCGAACAAGGGCATTCGCGCGATTCTTGTGACCGTGGTAGTGAGCCTCGCGCTTGGCGTGGTGAAAATCGGCGCTGGTCTATTGGGCCACTCCTACGCTCTGGTAGCTGACGGCGTCGAGTCGCTACTCGATGTGCTCAGTGGCCTGACGGTGGCCGGCAGTCTCAAGCTTGCGGCCCAGCCTCCCGATGAGGAGTATCCCTTCGGCTACGGCAAAGTGGAGCCAACCGCCGCGACGATGATTGCCGCCGGTCTCTTGGTCGCAGCAACCATTATTGTCATTCAGAGCATACGCGAAATTCTAAATCCTGGTGAAGCGCCGGCCCTATTCACTTTGTTTGTGCTCATCGGGGTGGTTGTAATCAAGGAAATCCTGTTTCGCTTCCTGTTCCGTACGGGTGAGTCGATCGCAAGCAAGGCGATGCAAACCGACGCCTGGCATCATCGCAGCGATTCGCTCACGTCGATGGCGGCGTTCATCGGGATTTCAATCGCGCTTGTGATGGGCAAGGGCTACGAAAGCGCCGACGATTGGGCCGCGCTGTTCGCGGCCGGCGTCATCGCCGTCAACGGCGTGCGCCTGTTTCGCCGGGCCGGGCGCGAGATCATGGACGCGTCGTTGCCGGAGAAGGTCGTGGACGACATCCGCGAAATCGCCCGGCGCGTCGACGGCGTGGCCGGCATCGACATGTGCCGCGTGCGCAAGAGCGGCCTCGGCCTGTGGGTCGATATCCACGTCGAAGTCCACGGGGACATGACCGTGCACGACGGCCACGAAATCGCCCACCGCGTGAAAGATGCCTTGATCGCGTCGAAGCACAACGTTATGGATGCGGTGGTCCACATCGAGCCGATGGATGCCGAATAAACAGAATGACAAGCCTCTGTAGGAGAGGGCTCCGACCCCGATGCCCTAACCAAATCGATCCAGCGCGCAATCGGCGTCGGAGACGCCTCCCACAGTATCGAATTCGCCGGAAAATCTTTGCCTCCGCGCGGACCTTCTGCTAGGCTAAAGCTTCCCACCCAAAGGGGTGGAGCGGACAAGAAGAGGCATGCGTTGTCCTGGGCCTGAATATCGGAGGCTGAGCGCATGCCTATTGAATTTGCCTGTCCCGAATGTCGACGCGGTTATCGCGTCAAGGATGAACTGGCCGGCAAGACCGCCAAGTGCGGCAAGTGCGGCCATCGCATGCGCATACCTCAAAAGGCGCACGCGCCGGCCGCATCCGCCGTCGCCCCTCCCGCCAAGGCGCCGGTCGCTGCTGGATCGGTTAAGTCGTCGACCAAACCCGCCGGCCAATCGTCGATGAGCGATTGGCTCGACGAGGAACTGGAAGTTGCCCAGCCGGCGATTCCGTCCGCGCCAAAAGCGCCGAAAGTTGCCGGCGCGACGTGTCCGGCCTGCGGCGCGGCATTAGGCGGCGGGGCCGTGCTCTGTGTGGCCTGCGGGTACGACACGCGAACCCGCACGAAGCTTCAGACGCACCACGTCGATCCGCTGGCGTCGCCCGCTAAGCCGGCCAAGCGGCGCGCGAAGCTCGGCGCGGCCGCGAGTCTCTTGCGCGGGACGCTTTTCAGTTTCATTGCCGCGATCATTGGCGCGGCGATCTGGACCGCAATAGCGGCGGCCACCGGAAAGGAGTTCAGCCTGGTAGCGTGGGGCTTAGGCGGACTGGTCGGGCTGGGCATGGCGCTTGGGCACGACGACGAGGATGGCACATTTGCCGGAATCATCGCGGCGTTTATGTCGCTGGTCGGCATTGTCGCCGCCAAGGTGTTCATCATTATCTTCGTGATTGCCCCCGCGCTTGCCGCTTTGTTTGAGGAAATGGATGCGGCCGAATTCGACGACGCTGTCCAAGCGCAGGCGGCTGTTGTCGATGCCGATGGAGAGGACGGGCAGCAGGGAGAAGCGGCAGAAGAGGTGGTCAAGATTGCAGCAGCCGACGGAGAAGCCGTCGACGAGGATGCGGTCGAGCTTGGCGATGAGGAACCAGGACTAGTTCGCCTGCTGTTTGCGTCGATGTTTTCACCGGTCGACGGGATATTCATTCTGCTGGCGTTCTTTACCGCATATGGCGTCGGCAGCGGCCAGATGACGGATTGAGCGGGATCTTCAAACAGCCATGTGGGAGGCGTCTCTGACGCCGATGCCCGGCGGGTGCCTGGGGCATCGCCCCAGCGTGTGTTTGGACACTGGGGCGTTGCCCCAGCCACCCGGTCGATTTCAGTAAACGCAGCGGAGCGACTCGCATCGCTCCGCTGCGTTCCGCACTGCCCACAAACGTTTCAGCGCCCGCGACGAATGCCGGCGCACATTGCCAGCGCGGCCAGCACAATGATCGCCGTCGCCGGCTCCGGAATCGGCAGGAATTGGTACACGATGCCCCCAGTGCCGTTTGGCGGCGTGTTCGTGACCATCGCATAGATTTCGCCATTGCCGTCTTCGCCGAAGCCGTGAACCGTGAGGCCGTCCGGCAGCTTGTCGTCTATAAACTGCGGAATCAAGAACTCCTTGATCTCGGCCGTTTGCAGATCGGCGTAAAACAGCCGGCCATCGATTCGCGGTTGGCCGCCTTGTGACGGCGTGATGGCCAGGTCGCCGAACACGTACTTGCCGAACAGCTCAGGTATCGCCGCGCCGCGATAAACGAAGCCGCCGGTGATCGAAATGCCGTCCTGGTGATCGTACTGCAAGCTGTTCGGTCCGTTGCGGATCGGATCGATCAGGCCGGCCGGCGCTCCCGGGCTGTGATTGCCGGGCGGCGGCGTGCCGACGCCTCCGTTCACGCGATCGAACAGCCATTCGCCTTCCTTGACTGCCCAGCCGTAATTGCCGCCGACCGTGACGCGGTTAATCTCCTCAATGTCACCCTGGCCGACGTCGGCCAGGATCAGGTCGTGCGGCGCCTGCCGATCGAACGCAAACCTGTACGGGTTGCGGAAGCCCAGCGCCCAGATTTCCGGGACAGCGCCGGCAGTGGTGAGGAATGGATTGTCGGCCGGAATGCGATACTGCCCGTTGCTGCTCACGGCGTTCGGACTGCCGGCTGTCAG
>DATFGJ010000500.1:0-5413 GCA_035249585.1 Lacipirellulaceae bacterium | reverse complement strand
CCCACGAGCCGGCGTTTTACTTGCCGTCGAGATATTTCCGGCGCATCTTCTTGATCGCTTCGAACGCCGGCTTGGGTTTGTCCGAGGCATCGAACAGGCCGCCGTGAGGATACTGGTGTGGCGCGGCGTCGGAGAGTTGGTTCCACACGACGACCTGCACCACGTTCTTTGCCAATAGCAGCGGCACATGACGCTCTACCCATTCGCGCTGCGCGTCGGGCGTAACTTCGTCCGCCTCGCTCGCGAGAACGCGGACCTTGCTGTCGGCCTGTGGATCGTCATCGGCGCGACTCGGAAACGTGAGCGCAACTTGAAGCGGCAGCTCCAGCAAGCTCCACGTGTCGAGTAGCCGGCTCATCGCAATGGGCCCGCGATGGATCGACCCGCCCGGATGGTAGCCGACATTGAGCTCCAGCCCGATGCCCGAGAGGCCCAAGTCGGCGCGCACCAGCGCATCAGCAAAATGCAGTGGGGCCAGGTCAAGGTGCTCGCTCGCCAGATATTCGGCCCACGGCTGGTCGAACGACACAACGAGCGGCGTTGTCGCATCCATTTGGCGCACGACGGAGATCGCCTTGGCGGCCAGCTGCAGCCGGGCTTCCTCGTTGAGGCCCAGCGCGTGACCGTGCGTCATGCGCGCGACCACTTGCCACAGGTGCACCTTGCCACGATAGCGCTCGACCACCGCGCGCACGTGCTCCAGCATAAACGACAGCAGGCTATTGAAGTCGCCTTCCCAAAGGTAAGTCCAATCGGGAACGCCGCGGTCGTCGAGTTCGAGCAAGGGACCGGCGCTAACTCTCAATCCGGCCGTTTGAGCCCATGCAAATTGCGAGTCGGTCTCGTCCCAAACGCGACGCCCTTCCACAGCTTCGATTCGCCGCCAGGAAAGCGGCAGCGCCACCATGTTGAACGCAGAGGGCAATTGGCGCGCGACGTTGCCTTTGGGCACCTGGCTGCCTAAATGAATGCCGAACCAGGAGGAAATTGGGCGCCCCTGAGCGCGGCGCAGGGCAAGCGCTTGCTGCGAATACTCGGCCGCCAATTCGTTCATCGCTTCCGCAGCAGAAGCGAGCGATTTCTCGGCCCATTCGGCCGCCTCGCTCGGCTCGTTCTGCCTCGTTGCGCCGCGGGCCAGTTGAACGGTTGCCTCCGTGATCAGCGCCTGCAGCGCGTCGGGCACGGCCAGGCCCATCATCTCCCACTGAGCGCGCTGATTGCGCAGGCAATTGACCATGCCACGTGCCAACTCGACTTCCAAGAGATAGGGTTCGTCGCGCTCCATGAGCGTGGAGGTTCCGACGAGGAGCGGGCCGGCCTGGCCGATCCGCCAGGGCACAAACACGCGGCCTGAATCGCTTTCGTTCCGCTCCACGACCAGCTGGTTGCCGCTGAAGTACGCGCGTCCGAACCAAGGCAGATCGTCCTGCCCGCAGATGTGGACCTGTTCCAGTCCGCCGCGCGGGATTCGATCGCGATGATGAACCAACAATCGCATCAGGCCCATGGCGCGGCGAAACCTCGGAGCGGAGAAGCGGGATCGAATGGAACAACCGGCTAAACTTTGACGAGCCCTTGGCATCAAGGAATGGTCTTTTCGCGTAGCGCGACGAACCTTTAATTTTAGCCGCCGTTTGCTCGCGCAACAACCATAGCGAGCCCGGCCGCGCGGGCGTATACTCGCATAAGCAGCGAAAAGGTTTGTCGCTGCGTCAACTTCACTCGGCATTGTCAGGAGCCGACGCCATGACGACCACAATTACGGAAACAACGCTGGCTGATTTGCCCGTGCGGCGAGGAAAAGTGCGCGATATTTACGACCTGGGCGACACGCTGCTCCTGGTGAGCACCGATCGCATCAGCGCGTTCGATTGGGTGCTGCCCACCGGAATTCCCGATAAGGGACGGGTGCTCACGCAGTTGAGCCGGTTCTGGTTCGAATTCTTCAAGGATGTGCCGAATCACATGATTTCCTGCGACGTGGAAGACTTCAATCTGCCGAAGGCGATCGACGTCGAACAGCTCGTCGGCCGCTCGATGCTGGTGCGCAAGACTTCGGTCGTGCCGGTCGAATGCGTGGTGCGCGGATATGTGTCGGGGTCGGCCTGGAAGGAATATCAGGAGACGGGCGCAGTTTGCGGGATCGAGCTTGCCACAGGATTGAAGGAAAGCGACCGTCTGCCGGCGCCGATCTTTACGCCGGCCACGAAAGCCGAGCAAGGCCAGCACGATGAGAACATCACGTATGATGACCTGGTGGCGCGGGTGGGGCGCGATTTGGCCAAGCACCTTTCCACGCGCAGCATCGAGCTCTATGCGCGTGGCGCAGAATTCGCTATGAAACGCGGCATCATCATCGCTGATACGAAATTCGAGTTCGGCATGCTGGATGATGAGCTGATTCTCATCGATGAGGTGCTCACGCCCGATAGCTCGCGGTTCTGGCCGGCCGACAGTTACAAGCCGGGCGGCAGTCCGCCGTCGTTCGACAAGCAATTCGTTCGCGACTGGCTCACGCAAAAAAGTGGCTGGGACAAGAACAGCCCGCCGCCGCCGCTGCCGCCGGAGGTTGTCGAGAAAACGCGGGCGAAGTATATCGAGGCGTTTGAGCGGGTGACCGGCGAAAAGTTTCCTTGGAAGTAATTGCGGGAGGATGCTGGATGCCGGATGCGGGGGGCAGGGATTCGTTCTACTCGCCTCGTTCCGCGACGATTTCTTGATAAACTATAGATAGCTCTCCGCATCCCGCATCCTCACTCCCCGCATCCTCATGCTGCGCTACTGGACTGCTGGCGAATCGCACGGCAAAACGCTGATTGCGCTTGTTGACGGATTTCCGGCCGGCGTCTCGGTCGACTTGGAGCCGATCAACGTCGAATTGCGCCGTCGCCAAGGCGGCTACGGACGCGGCGGCAGGCAACGCATCGAGACCGACGCCGTCAATATTCTCAGCGGCGTGTGGAAAGGCGTCACGCTCGGCAGCCCGATCGCGCTGGAGGTGCCCAATCGCGATAGCAAACTCGATCGGCTCGACGATCTGCCGCGCCCGCGGCCGGGGCACGCGGATCTCACGGGCGCGATGAAATTCCTGGGCTCGATTCGCGGCGTCTTGGAGCGAGCTTCGGCTCGCGAAACGGCGGTGCGCGTCGCGGCCGGTGCGCTTGCCAAACAGTTGCTTGCCGAGTTCGGAATCACGGCGTTTGGATATGTTGTCGAGCTCGGCGGCGAGCGCATCGAGCCGGTCGACGCATCGCTCGATGAGCTGCGAGCGATCCGCGACGAGAGCGCCGTGTACGGTCTTAACCTTGATCGCGACGAAGCAATCAAACAGCATATCGACCGGGCGGGCAAGGATGGCGACACGCTTGGCGGCATTGTCGAAGTGCGCGTCGATGGGCTGCCATTCGGATTGGGGACGCATGCGCAGTGGGATCGGAAGTTAGACGGGCGGCTGGCTCAAGCGGTGATGGCCGTGCAGGCGATTAAAGGCGTGGAGATCGGCCTGGGATTCGAGGCGGCCCGGCGGCGTGGTTCCCAAGTGCACGATCCGATCCAGTTCGACGAGTCGCAGCGAGATTCGCCAAATCTCGGCTATGTGCGGCCCACCAACAACGCGGGCGGCCTGGAAGGCGGCATGACCAACGGCCAGCCGCTCGTGGTCCGCGCCGCCAAGAAGCCAATCAGCACGCTCGCCCGGCCGCTCGAATCGATCAACCTTGAAACCAAGCAGAAGCAGGAAGCCAGCTACGAGCGCAGCGACGTTTGCGCGGTGCCGGCAGCCAGCGTAATAGTCGAGAATGTGGTCGCATTCGAAGTGGCCTGTGCGCTGGTGGACAAATTTGGCAGCGACAGCTTGCCGGAAATGAAATCGCGCTACGAGCTATACCTCAACATGGCTCGCAAGCGCTAGGCTCCCATGGAATATCATTTAGCTTCAAGAGCAATCACGCCATATCGCTGGGCGGGCCGATCCGTGCTGCGGCGGCGCTGAGCGCAGCCGAGCTCGCGCTCGACCTGCTCGGAAAGAAAGCGCACCGGGATTCCGGCCGGTGGCGATTCGATCGTCGCAAGCGCGCTGGCGGCTTCTTGAAATTTGCCCTGTTCGAATTGCTGGAGCGCTACGTTGTACACGTGCCATATCTGCGTCACATGCATCTCTTCCATTGAGGACCTCAGAGCGTAGAGATCCATCGGACGCACGCCCGGCATGCTGGCGCAGCAGACGCGATTGGCCGCGAATCGATCGGATAGTCGATTGACCGTGGGCTGCGTGGCAAGCAGGTGCACGCCCAATTCTTTCGTGGCCGCTTCAACACGGCTCGTGACATGCACGTTTGGTCCGCGCGGCCCGTATTTTTCTTGGAGCGTGCTGCCCGCGTTACCGACTTGGACCGTCCCAGTGTGCACGCCCGCGCCCAGTTGAAAGTCGCATTGCGTGAGGCCGACCCAATCCGCGGTGACTTCGGGCAGCCGCTCGAGCATCTGCAATGCGGCGCGGCAGGCGAGTTCCGCGTGATCAGGCTGATCGGCCGGCGCGTTCCACATCGCCATCAGACCGTCGCCAAAGTAGTCCACGACCAATCCATGGTGATCCAGAACGGCTTCCGTGAGGCAGTCGAGAACGTGCCCCAGCATTTCGCAAGCCAGCGGGTCGGTCGCGAGCGACATGACAAGCTCGGTGGATGCGCGCAGGTCGACGAAGAGGAGCGTCACCTCTCGCTCTTCGGTGCGAGCGTCATTATGGACTGCGCGATCTTGCATTTGACCGGTGCCGGTCCGGAAATCGAACAGGTCTATTCAAGAGAATAGGTTTCCGTTCGATGCAACTCGCGCTAATCGCCGGGCGGCCTCTGCGGTGCGAGAGCGGACCGCATCGCGGTCCCGCTGTCATACATGGTGCGACCGGTCCGATCGGCATTTCCGTATCACTGCCGGAGACCAAGATGCTAGCAGCAGTGTTCTGGACAGCGACCGGCGATTCCGGAATAATCCGCGGCCCGCCGCCCCAGTCGTGCCGGTCGGTCCGTCGTCGTGGATGCCGACATGAGAGATTCCGCGCAAATCATCGGCCTAGTGATTGGCTGGCTGGCGGTGGGATTTTCGACGGTTTACGCATTGATGTTTGCAATTCGAACAGTGCGAGCGCGATTGCGCCAGCAGCGCAAGTACGCGCGCCAACGCGATGAGTTTTGCCTACGCGTGGAAGCGATAGCGCTGGCCGCGCGAGCCGAAAAGTCGATCCCCGATTGGACTGGTTGGCGGCCGTTTCGCGTGGCCGCCATTGTCGATGAGGCGCGCGATGTGAAGTCGTTCTATTTCATGCCTATAGACGGCCGCCCGCTTGCCGACTTTGCGCCGGGCCAGTATCTGACGTTTCGACTGCCGCTTGCCGGCGGCGCGGCGCCGCTGGTGC
>DATFGJ010000499.1:0-11203 GCA_035249585.1 Lacipirellulaceae bacterium | reverse complement strand
CCTTCAACGAAGGTTGGGGACAACACGACACGCGGGAAACCGTCGAGTGGATTCAAAAGTACGATCCCACGCGACCTGTCAACGAAGCCAGCGGCTGGACCGACCGTGGCAGCGGCGACGTCTCGGACATGCACAGCTATCCGGGGCCGGGGATGCGCGAGCCGGAGGCGAATCGCGTCGTGGTGCTGGGCGAGTTCGGCGGGCTAGGGATGCCAGTTTCCGGCCGCACGTGGCAGGACGAAGAGAACTGGGGTTACGTTTCGTACAACAACGCCGCTGATTTAACGGACGCGTATGTGAATTTGCTGACGGAGATGCGACCGCTCATTGGCCGGGGGTTGTCGGCGGCAGTTTACACACAGACGACGGACGTCGAGATCGAGGTCAACGGCCTCATGACCTATGACCGCGAAATCGTGAAGATGGACGAGCAGCGGATCACCGAGGCGGCGCGCAAACTGTATCTGCCGCCGCCGCGGCTGCGGACGCTGGTGGAAACCAGCGCGCAGACGCCGCAGAACTGGCATTACACTACCGACGAGCCGGAGGAAGGTTGGCATGAGGCGAACTTCAACGACGGCGACTGGAAGCACGGCCAGGCTGGCTTCGGAACCGAGGGCACGCCGGGCGCTGTGGTGCGCACGGTTTGGGACACGCCCGATATCTGGCTGCGCCGCACGTTTGAGTTGGATGAGTTGCCGGAGGATGGCGAGCTCATGCTGTCGATTCATCACGACGAGAACGCCGAGGTGTACATCAACGGCAAGCTAGTGCGCACGCTACGAGGATACACGACGGCCTACCGCCCAGTGGCGCTAGCGAAAGAAGCCCGCGACGCGCTGCAAGTCGGACGGAACACAATCGCCGTGCACTGCCGTCAAACAGGCGGCGGGCAGTATATCGATTTGGGGCTGGTGGAGATTGTCGAGCGATAGCGCGCGATGACGTCGCAATCATCATGATAACGTCAGGGATTTACAGTGCGTTTGGGTTGGCGCTTGTTGCGATGGCCTTCGCGGCGATCGCCTATGCGCGCGGGCCGCGATTTGCGTTTTTTGCGATCTGCTGGCTGCCGTTGGCGGCGCTTCTCTTAGTGGTTGGAGCACACCATCATTTGGGATATGCGATGATCGGTGTGCTGATGGCAATTCTCGTGGCGAGCATGGGAATTCTTGCGCTTGGCGTCTATCTGTGGGCCAAGACGGCGCGCGAGGGCAGGGCGAGTTATTCGTTGATCGCGGGAATCTTTATGGCGGCATTGCCGCTACTCGTTTTGTTGGCACGATGGTAGCGAGCACCAGGACCCGACGAGCGCTTCAGGCGGATTGCGGCAAGGAATCGGGCTCAATCTCTACACGGGCGACGTCGATCCCTGCGCCAAAAACGTCCTTGATTGCCGAACGTATAGCTTCCTCCAGTGAATTGGCTTCTCGGTGAAAATGAATATATGGCATGCCCGACGTTGTCGAAATGGTACCGTCATCAAATGCCGCATACAGCTTTTCGGCTTCGTCCTCAGTGGGATCGGTGGCGAGAACCAGTGTGAAATCGTGTTCTTTCATAAAAACGTGCTCCATTTACCACTAGGGGCCAACGCCACTAGTGTGGGCACCGACCAACGCCTCGTCGGATATCGCGAGCGTGTTTTTCGGGATTTCGTGGCGTCGACATCACTCGAATCCTGCAGCCGTCGCGTGCATGGTGAGGACACCAAAGCGTTCCCCAAATGTGCGCGCGTGCGCCAGCCTTTTCGGTCGTCCATCCGCGTTCTTCGGCATATTCTATCGACTCCTGAATATGCTTGTTCGAATGACGAGCCACTGCGGCCTCGTATTCAATGATAGTATCTTATCACGACAGTCGCGACGGTCACTAATCGTTGGATCATCGCTGTCCGAAACGAGTCGCAAGCAGAGAAGTCGTTTAGGTTTGCACCGCAACTTCATCGCGTTCGCGGTCAGTCGGTGCGGCGGGCTTTTCGGCCGGGTAGAACAGGTCGATGATGCCGTGCACCAGGCCGATGGTTTCCGGGTCGGAGGCGCCGAAGCGCGTGGCCAGTGGCGCGAGGAGCCAGCGGCCTTCAGGCCAGCGGACCTCCATCACCTTGCCGCAGTCTTCGAGGAGCTGGTAGACGCGTGCCCGGGTGACGCCGATCGTTTCTGCCTGCTGCTTGACGCTGGGGGCGTTATCGTCGAGGCACAGTCGAGCCGATGCCAGGCCGGCCACCTGATCGCCCAAGTCGATTTTAATCTGATGAATCAGCGGCCTGACGATGTGCTGATGCAATTCGTCCACAGGCGGCAGCTCGGGCTGGGCGACCGTTTCCATCAGCCAACGCGTCAGAGGCGGGATGAATTGGGGAACAACCACCAGATCGATGTTCTCCTGCAGCGTGGCCGTGGCCAGCGCTTCGTGCACGGTGCAGAAGACTTCCAGAATCGCGTGAACTCGCTTTTCACCGTGCGTGCGCAGCGAGCGGATCTCCGCGAGTGAGCGGTCGGCATATTCCTCGAGGCGCGAATGCCAGATTACGGTCGGCAGCGATTGAAGGCTGGGCGCAAGCCGGCCCAGCTTTTCCGGCTCCAAGCGGTACCGGCGCACCGTTTCGCACCACTGAGTCCACAGAGATTCTGAGACGATCGTGGCATCAAAGCCGCCGGTCGGCGCGGGCTTGGCGCGCTTCGACGTATCATTGCTGAGTCCGAACGGAGCATCGGGCGCCGTGGCCTTGGCGGCCCGCTTCAAGAGATCGAAGAAGCCCAGGATTTTCTTGTGGCCGACGCCGGGCGTCGCCATCAGGTCATCGAGCGGCTGCAGCAAGAGTTCGCGCAGCGGCCGATCCAAAAAGGCAATCGGGAGGCGCCGGTCCGTAGGGAGGACCCAGTAGGAGAGGGCTTTGTCGAGGCGACCGTCGTCTGGCCGTTCCAGCAGAGTCTTACGAAGCCGTTCGTAAGTGCCTACGAGGCGGTAGCGGTCGTTGGAGATGGCTTTCCTGGCCATTGGGGTTTTGCTCCATGGTAAATTGGTTCACTTCTTGGAAAATCAACCAGTTGTAGACCATGAGAAGCACCAGCGAGGCAAAATCGGCGGCGCGTCAATTTGCTATCCGACTGCGGGCAGTCCTTCGCCAATTTGGACGATTCCAAAGGCATTTTTCGCCCACATGGGGGGATATGTCAAGTCGTGGTCCGACAAGGTGTCGCCAGATAAAAAGCTGCTGCGCAGATAGGACGAAAGCCGCGATGGCAACACGCTTGCACATATTTATCGACATTTTCCCCACGTTTTAACTGGCCATCATAACGCGTGTGGGCATTTTTAGGCATGGAAATTTAGCGGCAAAAAAATTTGGTTTTTCTGGCCGCTTTAAGGCGGCGACCTGGACAACCAGACTTGCTGGTACGCCATTTGAACAATGAGGGGCGTTTAGCACGCGCGAAATCTAGAACTGAAGCTCCATTTCATCCCGGCCGAGTTCGATATCGGGATGAATCCTGCGGGCCGCTTGCAAATCGAATGCAGCATCATCTTCGATCTGGGGGTTGATGTGCACCAGCACCAGTTGACCAACCTGGGCAGCCGCGGCCACTGCCGCGGCGGATTGCAGGCTGCTATGTCCGGTGACGCGGGGCAGGTCGTTCGCGTCATGCGTGAAATAGGCTTCGTGCACCAGAAGATCGACGCCGCGAATTATGTCGACGTAGCTGGCGTTTGTATCGGCGGTCGTGTCGGTGACGTAGGCCATGGTGTGGCCCGGCCAATCGAGTCGAAAACCAATCGATCCACCGGGATGCTCCAGTGGAAAGCTCTGCAGCATGCCGCCCAGCGGGAGTTGGCACGGTCCGGTGAGCGGTTCGAAGCGGAAGGGCGGCGCCAGCGGAAAGATTGGCTCAGCGAACAAATGCTGCTTTACCGCTTCAAGCTTGGCCGCCTGGCCGCGGACAATTGTGCGCCCAACGACGTCGCGAGGCGCGACGTTCATCAGATAAGTCAAGCCGGCAACATGATCCAAGTGAGCATGCGTGAGAAAAACGTCGAGCCGATCCGTCGCCAGATATCGGCCGATGCGGCACATCCCGCTGCCAGCATCAAGTACTACGCCCGCCTCGGGCAACAGCAGGCAAGCGGTATGCCGCCGACCGTTGGGGAAGTAGCCACCGGAACCGAGTAAAACGAGCTTCATGGCCGTCAAAAGTTTCTCGCGCAAAAGGCCCGAGGCGAGCTCAGCCGAGCGGCGAGAAGGGGCAAAGCACAGTTTAAACCACAAAGGTCACAAAGGTCACAAAGGAATTTGGAGTTGAGCTTTGCTTTGTGTTCTTCGTGTTCTTTGTGGTTCAATTTTTGCCTAAGCCCTTCGCGCCTTTACGCCTTTGCGTGAGGCATAATTCATTGGACAATGCCGAGTGGAATCTATCACGCCCCAGTGGCTGCGGCAACGTAGTTTCTGATTGCCAGGAGGAGGATATCGTGCCGACTACAGTGAATGGACTGGCCTGCTTGCGATTTAAATCGTTTGCGCCCGTGGTGCTTTGCTTTTCGGTTCTCACTTTGGCGTTTGCAGGCATCGTTGGCTGCGGACTGGGTGGGTCGTCGGAGGTCGTGGTGTACACGGCGCTGGATGAGGATTTTTCTGCGCCGATATTTCGCGAGTTCACGCGCGAGACCGGCATCACGGTGCTGCCGAAGTACGACACGGAATCGACAAAGACAGTCCATCTGACGACTGTGATAATCAGTGAGCGCGAGCGGCCGCGGTGCGACTTGTTTTGGAACAACGAAATCCTCAACACGCTTCGATTGGAGCGGCAGGGTTTATTGCGGCCGTATAAATCGCCCGCCGCGGCCAACTATCCATCAGCAGCGCGGTCCGCGAGCGGGCAATGGTACGGCTTTGCGGCGCGCGCTCGCGTGCTGGTGGTGAACACAAACCGCGTTATCGAGTCGCGGCGGCCCAAGTCGATTCGCGACTTGGCTGACCCGCAATGGGGAGACCAATGTGCCATTGCCAAGCCGCTGTTCGGCACCACGGCCACGCATGCGGCTTGCCTGTTTGCCGCCTGGGGCGATGAGGAGGCCAAGGAGTTTCTCATCGACGTGAAGCGCAATGCGAAGATCATGGCGGGGAACAAGCAGGTGGCTCAGGCCGTGGCGGCCGGTACTTTGGTGTTCGGTTTAACAGATACGGACGATGCGATCGTGGAGATTGAGCGCGGGATGCCCGTGACGATCATGTATCCGGACCAGGGTGAGGGGCAGGTCGGAACACTGTTCATTCCCAACACATTGGCGCTCATCGCCAATTCGCCAAACCCTGAAGCCGCCGAGAAGCTACTTGATTACCTGCTCTCCTCCAACGCGGAGCAGCTGCTTGCCGAAGGGCCCAGCGCGCAAATTCCGCTGCGCAAGGGCGTGCCGGCGTCGCCGCGCGTGAAGACGCCGGCCGAAGTGCGCGCGATGAAGGTCGACTGGGCAGCCGCCGCGGCAAAATGGGACGCGGCCGCGGAATTTCTCAAAAACGAGTTCGCGGCTGCAGAATAGCGCCACTTGTGCATGCACTCGCCGAGCCGTGGGCCATGTCACTCGACTGTGAAAGGCTCGTTCTTTACGCAGACATGTATACTATGCGTAGCTACCGCTGCAGGCGCCGCAATGAATACGACTTCCCGGTACCGTTGCCACTGTCTCGTCCTTGCGGCGTGGCTTATTGCGGCCCCGGCCGCGGCCCAGCCATTCGTTTTGCCGATCGGCGGCACGCCATTCGACGATTGGACGATCGTCAATTACGTCGACCTTGATCCGGCAGCCGGAACTATCAGGGACTATCGAGGAGGGCTATATACCTATGACGGGCATAACGCGATTGACTATATATTGCCGCATTTCGCCGCGATGGATGCCGGCGTGCCGGTGTATGCCGCGGCGCCTGGTACGATCGCGTTTACCCACGATGGTGAATTCGATCGCTGCTCGCGCGTGAACCCGTGCGCCAGCTCACCGAATTATGTTACAATTGTGCACGCTGACGGCCTGATCACCCAATACTTGCATCTCAAAAAGGATTCCATCAGCGTCAGTACCGGCCAAGGGGTTGTGGCCGGGCAGCAGATCGGCCAGGTGGGCAGCTCGGGCATGTCTTCCGATGCTCACCTGCACTTTTCGGTATATCAAAACGGAAACGTCATAGAAACGAATTCGGATCCTGCTCGTTGGTGGCTTGAGCCGCTGCCATATGCCGACGACGTTGCAGGGTCGCTCGACCACGGCGTGGTCGACCACGTTCCGACGGAAGCGGAGTTTGTCGAGCGACCGCTGGAGCACGATATTTATCCGCGCGCGGACGCCAGCGGCCAGAATGTGTATCTGTGGTCGCTGCTGCACGGAGTCGATGAGGGCGACGACCTCGATTACTACTTCTATCGGCCGAACGGCGCTGAGTATGCCCATTTGCATTGGGATGCGCCGGACATTCGTTACGACTGGTGGACCGGCGGCGTCACTCTGCCCGCCGAACCGGACTTGGGGACTTGGAGGATTGAGGTTCAGCTCAACGGGGCGGCGATTGTTTCCGATTCCTTCAGTGTGCTGCCGACGGGCGACTACAATCGCGACGGCGCCGTGGACGCCGCCGACCACATCGTCTGGCGCAAAACGCTCGGACAGGCCGTGAGCGCCTATGCGGGCGCCGATGGCGACGGCGACCGCATGATCACGCAGGCCGACTATGCGATCTGGAGAGCGAACTTCGGCGTTTCTATAAGCAACGGCACGATAGTCGCCGCCGTACCAGAGATGGCGTCGATCGTGCCGCTAGCGCAACTGCTGGCTTTTGGTTGCCTTGCGCTTCGAAACGCACGGCGCATGAGGTGACGCAGTTTCTCAGCGCGATGCGCGGCGGCGGCGAGAACTGAACGACAGGCCCAGGGCCACAGCGATTGCAAGCGAAATCGTACCCGGCTCGGGCACCACCAGCTGCAGCACTTCGAAATTGTCTAGGGCGTTGTACAGCCGCGTGGCGTTGCGCACGCGGAACGCGCCGAACACTTCGGTATCTGCCGTGAGTGTGGCTTCAGCCGGGATGTCAAACGAGTGGCTGAAAACATTCGCCGCGACGACCGATGTGCCGTCGGCATTGTATTCGTCAAGCACCATGGTGGCAGGAATGACGCTTGCCGTGCCGTTGTTGGTTGCGGTGAAGGTGGCTTTGTACCAGGTGTTGGTTTTGACATCGAAGGGTCCGTTTACGTCGGAGCCGGCCACATCGGAATTATTGCGGCGGAATTCCACGCGGATGTCGTCCACGCCGTCGGTGGGCGGGAACTCGATCTTTCCGCCGATGCCCGTGTGTGCGGCCGTGACGTCGCTGTTGTTGGCGGAAACCAGGTTCAATTCGAAAACACGGTCTTCGCCCGTCGTACCGAGCGTTGCCGCCGTGTGGAAGAACATCGAGACCGACACTTTCGCGCCGGGGGAGCCGAACGTGTAGCTGCTTGTGTTCAATGTGGCGCCATGGTCCGTCGTGCCGGTCACGCTTAATCCGCGCGATGCCGGGTTGCCGACGCCCACGCCATCCGTCTCGGCGTAGGGAAACGGCGCGGGATCGCTGATAAAGAAGTTGTTTGCCAGATCGCCGGCCGTGTTGAAATCGATGAGCGCGCCATGCGCGCTGTTTGAAAAACTCGCCAGACTCGTGGCGAAGCAGTTCAGCAGGCCGAATAAAACAAAGGCATGAGATTTCCGAGCGCTCATTAGCAATCCCTCGATGCGAGGAAAGAACGGTTTTGAAGAAGAGGTCTCCCGCTCATGTCAAGCTAATCCCGCGATCCAACAACGTCAACAAATTCTGCCTCCAACACCTATGAATTTGCGTCAAGCGAATGCAATCGCCGCTCAAGGGACGCATGCGGGCCATGTTATACTCAACGCATGACGGCCGACGCGACAAGTGGTCCATCGCCAGCGCGACAAGTTGACTTCGCCACAACGCATTGGAGCGTGGTCCTGGCGGCCGGAGGTCGTATTGCGCCGGCGGCAAGCCAGGCTCTTGCGCAGCTTTGCGAAGGGTACTGGTATCCGGTCTATGCGTATGTCCGGCGGCGCGTTCCCGACGTGCACAAGGCGCAGGATCTTACGCAGGCGTTTTTTGAGCAGCTACTCGAGCGGCGGGCGCTGGAGGCAGCCGATCCGGAACGGGGGCGATTTCGCGCGTTTCTGCTTACGGCGTGCAAGAGGTTCTTGATCAATGAGTGGCACAAAGACCGCGCGGTAAAGCGGGGCGGTGGCCGGCGGCCGCTCTCGTTCGATTTCGATTCAGGAGAGTCGAAGCTGGGCCTGGTCGCCGCCGATACCCTTACGCCCGACGAAATGTACGACCAGAAGTGGGCGATTACATTGCTGGAGCGGGTGATGGATCAGCTCCGCGCCGAGTATGCCGCTAAGCAGCGGCTGGCGCATTTCGAGACGCTCAAGAACTATCTCGCCGGCTCGCCGCAAGATGCCTCTTTTGCAATTGCTGCTCAGGCGCTAGGGATCAGCGAAACCACCGCGAAGGTAGCGGCTCACCGCATGAGGAAACGCTATCGCGAGCTGCTGCGAGGCGAAATTGCGCAAACCGTCGAGCGCCCCGAGGAGGTCGACGACGAAATCCGCGAACTTTTCAATGTGCTGGGCGGGGAAAAAAATCGAAAAGGCATGTAACTATTCGACAAATATCTTGAAAAGAAGAAATAGGGCGGCATAGCTAAGCGCGCCTGACGATTTAAACCGTCAAACGATTTAAACCGCAAGACGCCAAGGACGCCAAGCAGGCAGAATAAACGAAGCTCTTCCTTGGCGACCTTTGTGTCCTGGCGGTTAACACACACTGGTCGAAGCTCTACGCCCGAAGACGAGGGTTCGCGCGATGTCGCAGCCAAATCGCTGCCCGCAATGTGGCGCCGAGTTGCCGTCTGGGGCGCTGGGCGGCCTTTGCCCGAAGTGCCTGCTGGCCGCCGGGCTGGAAAGTCGCGCAGAGGCAGAAAATGCGGCTGGCAGTGGTTCGCAGGCGCCAACCACGCCCCACTCAGGAGGTTTTACTCCTCCGGATGCGGCATCGCTGGCCGCCCATTTTCCGCAGCTGGAAATCCTGGAACTGCTTGGTCACGGCGGGATGGGCGCGGTCTACAAGGCTCGGCAGCCGAAGCTCGATCGGCTGGTGGCGCTGAAAATTATTCGGCCGGAATCGGCCGACGACCCCGCCTTCGCCGAGCGGTTCAATCGCGAGGCGCGCATGCTCGCGCGGCTCAGCCATCCGCGCATCGTCGCCGTGTACGATTTCGGCGAGGTGAGTGTGCCAGAAGTTGCAGCGGGTTCTGGCCCGCGAACGCTGTATTTCTTCCTCATGGAATACGTCGAAGGGACGAATCTGCGGCAACTGCTGCAGGCCGGCGAGCTGCTCCCGCAGCAGGCGCTGGCGATTGTGCCGCAAATCTGCGAAGCGCTTCAGTTTGCGCACGACGAGGGGATCGTCCATCGTGACATCAAGCCGGAAAATATTTTGCTCGACAAGCGCGGCCGCGTAAAAATCGCCGACTTCGGCCTGGCCAAACTGGCAGCCGGTTCGCGCGAAGAATTCACGCTCACCGGCACGCACCAGGTGATGGGCACGCCGCGCTACATGGCTCCCGAGCAGATGGAAGGCTCACACGCGGTCGATCACCGGGCCGACATCTACTCGCTCGGCGTCGTATTCTACGAGATGCTCACGGGCGAAGTGCCCATGGGGCACTTCGACCCGCCGTCACAGAAAGTTGAGGTCGATGTTCGACTCGATAGTGTGATATTACGCACTCTGGCGCGGCAGCCGGAACGGCGCTACCAGCACGCCAGCGAGGTGAAGACGGATGTCGAGTCGATCTCACGACGGACGTCGAACCCGCCGATGACGGCCGCGGGCGCCCGTGCCGAGATGGACGAGGGAGCACCGCGTTTGTCTCGCAAGGCCGTTCTTGGTGCTTGGGCCGTGGCGCTATCGGTGGCCGCGGCAATCACAGTGTTCGTGGCCGGCACGGGTCTAATGGCATTACATGAAGAGCAGGGTCCCGTAGTCTTGCAATGGTGGGAGTATCCGATTCTGCTCACGCTCGGCCTTGCGTTTCTCATCGGACTCATCGCGCCCTTCGCGGCGACGATCCTTGGAATCGTCGCAATAAATGAGATTCGGCATTCGCAAGGACGGCTCGTCGGTTTAGGTCTCGCCTTCTTTGATGCCGCCTTTTTCCCCGTCGTGTTAGTCGAGGGCGTTATTTTTTTCGTGTGCTGGGCGCTCTGGGCTTACGTGTGGTGGGAGATCATCGGCCGACCCAACTATGACGGAGGTTTTTTCCCGTTTTGGTTGCTAAGTAGCCTCCTGTTGAGCGTTCCCATTGCTGTGCTAATTCGCTCGTGGTGGCGAACAGCGGTGGGATACACAATCGATGATGTATCGTTGAGGCGGAGAATTGGGAATACCGATACCGCGCCCAGACACGAGGTGGCAGTCCGCAAGCCGAAGCGCCGTTATCAGCACGCAAGCGACGTCAAAACCGATGTCGATTCCATTCTGGAGACAAGCAATCGGATCATTCCGGCAGAGGCGCCAAAGCCAGCATCGACATATTGGAAGCCGTCATGGACAGTTTATGCCGCGTACTCGCTGGTCTTGGCACTAATGCTCCATGCGTTTTTGGCGGCGCTTTACGGTGGCGACGACTTTTGGAATAAGGGGGTTGCGGTCGCGGCGTGTTTAGCAATCGTCGGCTGTTCCTGTCTCGCATACTTGGTCGAAAAACTAGGCTTCGACAGCCGAAGGCCTTTGAGCTACGCCCGAAATCTCATGTCATTGGTCTTCGGGCTGGTGCTGCTGTTGATTCCCACGATGGTTCTAAGCCCGGTGGAGCTGAACGACTGGGTCCCATCGGCCGCCAAATCCTTGACGCCGCGCGACGAGCGTTACCTGCGGCTCTTACAACTTGGGATGTTCCTTTGGACTTTTTATTTTGTTGGCGTGCATGTTCTCAATGGTCTGGGTCGATCGATTTTGCACAAAGATCGGTTACCAATCGGCGGTGAACCAGAAGGGGAACCGGCGTCCAAAGTGCCACGCGCGAAGCCGGATAATGAGGTCGCGCGTTTGGTGATCAACCCGGCCTGGGGGCTCATCATCACCGCGGTGATTTCCTGGGTGACG
>DATFGJ010000498.1:0-10398 GCA_035249585.1 Lacipirellulaceae bacterium | reverse complement strand
TTGCGTGGGGCACTAATTCGCATGAATCGAGTATTTAAAAGGCGGCAAGCGTATAGAAGCTAACTATGGAAGCTGGAATCGTTGGATTACCGAACGTTGGAAAGAGCACGCTTTTCAACGCGCTCACGGCCGTAGGGATCGCCAGCGAGAATTACCCGTTTTGCACCGTCGAGGCGAATATCGGGGCGGTCGCGATCCCCGATCCGCGGCTGTCCACCATTAACCGCTATATCGAAACGCAAAAGGTCATCCCGGCCATTTTTCAGCTCGTTGATATTGCCGGCCTGGTTCGCGGCGCTTCGCGCGGCGAAGGGCTGGGCAATAAGTTCTTGGGCGACCTGCGGAACGTGGACGCAATTCTGCACATCGTCCGCTGCTACGAAGACGAAAACGTGATGCACGTCGAAGGCAGCATTGACCCGGTGCGCGACATCGACACGATCGACACCGAGCTGATGCTGGCCGACTTGCAATCGGTAGAGGGCATGATCGAGCGCGGCGAGCGCACCGCCCGGGGCGGCGGACCCGAAGCCAAACGCCGGCTGGAAATCCTCGCCGATTGCCAGGCGCGGCTCAGCGATGCACAGCCCGTCCGGGGAATGGCATACGATGATCCTCTTTCTGCCAAGATTCTTCGAGAGCTGCAGCTGATCACGAGCAAGCGCGTGCTGTACGTGGCGAATGTCGCGGAAGACGATCTAGCCGGTAAGAGCGAAATGGTTGAGCGCATCCGCGAGCGCGCTCGCGCCGAAGGTAGCGAAGTTGTGCCAATCAGTGCGCGGCTGGAGGCCGAAATTGCCGAGCTTGAAGAACCGGACCGAACCGAGATGCTCAAAAGCGTCGGGCTCGAAGAGCCGGCCCTGGCGACTTTGGCCCGCGCATCCTATCGCCTGCTCGGGCTACAAAGTTTTTACACGGCCGGCCCAAAAGAAATCCGCGCGTGGACGATTCCCACCGGCGCCACCGCACCCCAGGCGGCAGGTGTAATCCACAGCGACTTCGAGCGCGGCTTCATCCGGGTCGAGGTTTATTCGGTCGACGACCTTGTGACTTACGGCAGCGAGAAAGCAATTCGCGAAGCAGGCAAGATGCGTTTGGAAGGCAAAGCATACGTCATGCAAGACAGCGATGTTTGCCATTTCCTGTTCAACGTTTAACAATGACACTGGATGCGGCGAAAGATTTCTATTTAGCGGCGCGGCTTGGCCCGCGCGGGGCAAGCCCGCGGCTAAATAAGAATCCGCGAATCATGTACTCACTATTGATTTGCGCCGGCGATTGACGATAAAATCAAAAAGGTTGGTCATTTCCATTTTTCGATTGAACCGGAGGATGCCTTGGGAGTAAGAAAATCAGGTAAGGGTCGGCGGAAGCTGGGGCGCAAAAAGCGCCGCATGCGAGCCAAAATCCGCCACCGCAAGAAATAGTCTTTGCCGGGCCGCATCTCTGCGGCGGCCCTGTTTTGCTCGTCGCGAAGTTCGTTCGCTTTATCGTGCGCTTTCGGTGCGCGCCCTCCTCGCGCGTCCCCTCGCGGCGATTGTTGTACCTCGATTTGCGCCACTCAGTTACACTCTTTGCATGCAAAGGATTCCGACTAAATCGGCCCGCTACGAATTCACGGCAGCACGCGATGAAAATGGCGTGCCGCACGTAGAGGCCGAATCCTGGCGCGAGGCCGTCTATGCGTGGGGCTACTTGCACGCCATTGACCGTCCCACGCAAGTTTACTTCGCCCGTGCCGTCGCCAGTGGCCAGGCCTCCGAACGCATCGCCAACAAACCCGAGCTGTTGGAGATGGATATCTTTCTGCGCCGGGCCGGCCTGTATCGCGATCTCGACCGCGAATACCGTCGCCTGGCTGCGCACACACAAGAGCAGCTCGAGTGGTACTGCCAGGGCGTGAACGACGGATTCCTGGATGCCGGACGAACGCTCCCTATGTGGGTTACCGGTTTTCGCCCACGGCCATGGGAGCCGGTTTCGGTCATGCTCATTGGCAAGCTGCTCAGTTACGCCGGCCTTACCATTGCTGAACAGGAAAATGAACGTCTGCTGCTGGAGCTGATTCAACTTGGCGTCGATGATGAGCGTTTGCGCGAGCTATTTCATCCCTATCTCGACGGAATCGATTTTGAGCCGCTGCGCGAGATCCGCATCGCCAAGCGGCTGTCGGACGAAGCGCTAGAGCTTTTGGCCGATTTGCCGCGCCTCGCCGGCAGCAATGCCTGGGCCGTGAGCCCTTCGCGCAGCGCGAGCGGCCATGCGCTGTTGGCGTCCGACCCGCATCTGGAAGTGAACCGGCTGCCGCCCGTCTGGTACGAGATCGCACTCAACTGGGGCGACGGCCAATACGCAATGGGCGCTACGCTCCCAGGTTGCCCGATCATGGCCGTAGGCCGCAGCAACAACCTGGCTTGGGGCGTTACCTACATGCACGCCGACACCAGCGATTTTTTCATCGAGGACTGCCGGCCCTCGGCCAAGGGCTGGCAGTATCGCCGGGACCACCCTTCGGGCGGCGACCCCCGCTGGTTCGACTTCGAGCACCGGCAGGAAGTCATCCGCCGCAAAGGCGCCGAGCCGATCATCCTTGATGTGTACGAAAACGAGCAAGGCGCGCTCAGTCGAACACCCGACAAAGCCGAAGGGCCAGGCAAATATCTGTCGGTGTCCTGGATCGGCGAGCAATGGGACGCAGGCCGCGCGATCGGCACGTGGCTGGACGTGATCGCCGCGCCCAATGTGGCGGCGGCGATGGAAACCGTGCGCGTCTGCCCGCATCCCTCGCTGGTGTGGGTGCTGGCCGATCGCGAAGGCCACATTGGCCTGCAAGCCAGCGGCTGGCTGCCGCTGCGCGGTGGCGGCAACTCGGGAATCGTGCCGCTGGCCGCGTGGGATCTGGAAAATCATTGGCAGGGGCGCGTACGTGTCGACCTGTTGCCGCGCGAATACGACCCGCCGATCGGCTTTGTCGCCAGCGCCAACGAAGAGCTCTATCGGCGCGACGGGCCGCCACTCCACGCGCACGCCCAGCCCGATTATCGCAAGCGGCGCATCGTCGAGCGGCTCACCGAGCTGCCGCGGGCAACCCTCGAGGACATGCAGAACCTGCAGTACGACGTGCTCAGCACACAGGCCCGCGACCTGTTGCCCGTTTTACTAGCCCTGGTTGACGACAACACCCCGCTCAAGCAAAAACTTTCCGCGTGGGATTGTCGTTACACGCCTTCCAGCACCGAGGCCACGCTGTTTCAGCATTTTTATCGCTACGTCGTGCTGCAGATATTTGGCAACGAGCAAGGCATCGGGTGGCGGCGAATGTTTTACCTGTGCACGCGCATGGGCTTTTCCACGATGGTCCTCACGGCGATTGACCGCACGCTTCGCAAAGTGACGTCCTCGTGGTGGCGCGGTCGCAGCAAGAAAGCTCTCGTGCAGCGAGCCGCCGAACTGGCTCAACAAGAACCAGTCGTTCCCTGGAGTGAGTTCAACACATTTCATTTCGTGAACCGGTTTTTTGGCGGCGGCCGCGCCGGCCGCTGGCTTGGCTTCCGCTCGCGGCCGATCGCCATGCCCGGCTGCCACGCCACGCCCTTTCAAGGCCATCTCATGACCACGGCCACGCGCGAAACGACGTTCGCGCCGACTTATCACTTCGTGACGGACCTGGGCTGTGACGAAGCTTGGACCAATCTGCCCGGCGGACCCAGTGAAAGCCGCTTCTCGGAATGGTACAAAGTGGATATCCCGCGCTGGATCGCCGGACAGTACAAGCGCTTCACGCCGGAGGGCAACGAGTGAGCGGCCCATTTACATTAGCCGGACCATCTTGGTCCGGCAGATTCGGGCACTTAAAGAATTCCGGCCAAGATGGCCGTGCTATTTAAGTAAATCGCAGCGGCCCATGGCGATTGAGAACGCGATGCCAACGACCGAAGACGACACCACCGCCGCTCGCTTCCGCATCGCCGCCGCATACGATCCGAGTGCGCTCGAAGCCGCCGGCAAACGGGTCGTCGATACGCTTGCCGAACACTTCCGCCACGTCGAGTCGCGCGACGCCAAGGTTCTCAATTGGAATGAACCGGCTGAACTCGTGCGTGAAGCGCGCAAATGGCTGGACGACAAGGTCCCTCTCCCGATTAGCGAAGGCCAACGCGACGGTTCGACCCAGCGCGAAATCGCAGCACGCCTCAACGAAGTCGTCCGCGCCTCTCTCGCGCGCGGCCAGAATCTCCATCACCCACACTATGTCGGACACCAAGTGCCGGCGCCCGTTCCGCTGGCGGCTCTCGTCGAATTGGCCGGTACGATCACGAATCAGGCCATGGCGATTTTCGAAATGGGCCCCTGGGCAACCGCCGTCGAACACGCGGTGATTGCAGCCGTTGGTGAAACACTTGGCTTTCCATCGGGCAAATTTGCCGGCCTGGTCACTTCGGGCGGCTCGCTTGCAAATCTAACCGGCCTCCTCACAGCACGAAATGTCGCGCTCGGCGATGCCTGGCGTCGGGGCCTCGCCGACCGCACGCCCAGTCCGGTGCTTGTCTCTCATGCCGACGCACACTACTCGGTCGCGCGCAGCGCCGGCATTCTTGGCATTGGCACCAATCAAATCATTACCGCCGCACTCGACGGCCGCCGTCGGATGGACGCGAATCGATTGGATGAAACGCTGGCCGGCCTGCGAGGTCGCGGCGTACCGATCATCGCGGTTTCATCGGCCGCTTGTGCGACGCCCATAGGCGCATTCGATCCGCTGGACCAAATCGCCGAAGTCTGCCGTCGGCACAGTGTCTGGCTGCACGTCGACGCGGCCCACGGCGGCGCGCTGGCGTTCAGCAAGCGCCATCGCCACTTGCTGGCCGGCATCGACCAAGCCGACAGCGTCGTCTGCGACGCCCACAAGATGATGTTCATGCCCGCACTTTGTGCGATGCTCTTCTACCGCAACCGCGAGCATCGCCTGGCCACGTTCCGCCAGGAAGCGCCATACCTGTTCGATCCCACGGCGCCGTACCTGGCCGAGTACGACAGCGGAATTGTAAACCTGGAATGCACCAAGCGCCCAGCCGCCTTTGGGTTGTGGGGTGTCTGGTCCCTGTTCGGCCCGCAGCTGTTTGCCGACATGGTCGATGTGACGATCGACTTGGCGCAGAAGTTCTACGCCATGCTGCAGTCGGCCGACGACTTTGAACCACTCCACGAGCCTCAGTGTAATATCGTCGCATTTCGCTACGCGCCGCATCATCTCGCCAGCGCCGCGTCCGAACAAGTGGATGCTTTGCAACTGCGATTGCGCCGCGCGATCATCGAATCGGGCGAGTTCTATCTCGTACAAAGCCGGCTCGACGGCCGGCCCGTGCTGCGGACCACGTTCATGAACCCGCTCACGACGGACGACGATTTGCGCAAGTTATTGGACTGTATCCGCCGTTTCGGGCCAAAAGCCGACCATTCCGTGAGCTGAATGTGGGCTTGAAGCACCGCCAGACGACCGCCATAATGGTTGGTTTCCCTGCGCCGCGGGCGGTTCGCCCTGCCGGCTTTGTGCTGCAATTGATACATAATTCGGGTTCGTCCTATGGCCGAAACACTCCACGTCCAAAATCGACAAACGGTTGGTAAACGAAACAATGAGCGGCTCCGCCGTGCGGGCAGCCTGCCGGCCGTGCTGTATGGGCACGGCGAAGAATCCGTAAACCTCACGCTGGCCGCCGATGAGCTGGTAGCCTCGCTCCGCCACGGCGCGAAGGTCGTCGACCTCGACGGCGCCGCCAGCGGCAAGGCGCTTCTGCAAGACATCCAATGGGACACGTTCTTCCAGCATGTGCTGCACGTTGACCTGTTGCGCGTGCGGGCTGGCGAGAAGGTGAAGATCGACGTGCCCATTGAGCTGCGCGGCGAAGCGCCGGGCGCCGGCGAAGGCGGCGTGATCGAGCAGATAGTTCACTCGATCGAGATTGAAGTCGCTCTCGACGTGATTCCCGAAAAACTGCACATCAATATCAACAAGTTGCGGATCGGCGATCAGCTGACGATCGCCGATATTGAAGATTTGCCCGCCGGCGCCAAGGTTCTGGACGACGTCGAGACGATGGTCGTCCATTGCATCCAGCCGATGGTGGAAGAAGAGGAAGCGGTGCCGGAGGAAGCCGGCGCGGCCGAGCCCGAAGTTATCGGCAAGGGCAAGGAGGAGGAGGAAGAGGCGGAAGGCGAAGCCAAGGAGTGAACGCGAAGCGGGGAGCATGGAGCAAGGAGCATGGAGTAAGACAATCAAACTCCCCGCTCCGTGCTCCCTGCTCCTTGCTCCAGTGGCATGAAACTGATCGTGGGCTTGGGCAACCCGGGACGGAAATACGAAAAAACTCGGCACAACGTCGGCTTCGAGACGCTGAATCTCTTGGTCCAGCGATGTGCCGGCGCAGTTCCGAAGGACAAGTTCGACGGTCGTATTGCGGAAGCAACGATTGCCGGCCATCGCACCTTGCTGCTTTGGCCGCACACGTTGATGAACCGCAGCGGCCAGAGCGTGCTTGGTGCCGTCAACTTTTATCAGTTGCCGCTCACGGAGCTGCTGGTGGTTTGCGATGATTTCAACCTGCCGCTGGGAACGCTGCGGTTTCGCAGCCAAGGCTCCGCGGGAGGACAAAGAGGATTGCAAGACATAATGCACCGGCTCGGAACGCAGGAGTTCAGCCGGCTGCGAATCGGCATCGGGCCGGTGCCGGACCACTGGGAAGCGGCCGACTTCGTGCTGAGTAGATTCGCCGCTGACGAACGGACCGCGATAGATGAAACAATCGTGCGGGCCGCGGACGGCGTCGAATGCTGGGTGGCGGAAGGCATTGCTTTGAGTATGAATAAGTTCAATTGAAGCCCTGAAGGCGGCCTCTTCGAGGCCGGCTCGCTTCTGACGGCCGGGGTCACAGACCCGGCTACAAGACACACGGGAGACCCTCACTTGGCAGAACGAACCAACGTTTACGAGGCGATGTTTATCTTCGACTCGAATCGCTACGCGCGCGAGCGCGCCGCTATGCCGGCCGAAGTCGAAAAGGCCATCAAAAACGCCGGCGGCGAAGTCGTCGTTAGCCGCCTGTGGGAAGAGCGGCGCCTGGCCTACCCCATCGCCGGGCAGCGCAAGGGCACTTATTGGCTGTTTTATTTCCGCGGCCCCAGCTCGATTATCGCCCCGCTGAATCGCGAATGGGAAATCCAGGACGGCATCTTGCGGCACCTCGTGCTCAAGGTGCACCCGCATTTGGTCGACGTGGTGCTCGAGCATGCCAAGGCTGGACCCTCGCAGCCGGCGCCCGTGCCGGCCGCGGCCACCCGCCACGAAGTAGTGGAGATCGACGAAGTGGAAGGATAAACGGTGAGGCGCCGACAGAATATCCACGGCCGACTTTACATCTTGCACGCGCGTGCCGTACACGACTGATTGTCTGCCCTTCTGCAAGCCGCGAGATACCAAAGGCTTAAATCCAGCTCCATTGCCGCATGGGCCGCTCATCGCATTAAGGAAATTGTAGTTCACCTGAAAATCCTTGCCTTCGATCGGCCGATTTGATAACCTCGATTTACGGAACGCGTGTTCAGTCAGCGTCGCCAACCGCCCAAGGCATTTGCCCGGAGTGAAACAATCGTCGCGGCATCGCAGGCCGGAAGGAATTTAAACCATGGCAAGCTTCAATCGAGTCATCCTTGTCGGCAATCTCACGCGCGATCCGGAGCTGCGCTACATCCCCAGCGGCACAGCGGTTTCCGACATCGGCCTGGCTGTGAACGATCGCATCAAGCGCGGCGATCAGTGGGTTGAGGAGCCGGTGTTCGTCGACATCACGCTCTGGGGCCGTACGGCGGAAATTGCCAACGAATATTTGAGCAAGGGCTCGCCCGTGCTCGTCGAGGGCCGGCTCAAGCTCGACCGCTGGGAAAAGGACGGCCAGAAGCACTCCAAGCTGAAGGTCATCGGCGAGCGCCTGCAGATGCTCGGCGCCCGCGAAGCTGGCCGTGGCGGCGGCGGGCGCGCCTCGCGCGGAGGCCAAGGAGCAGGCGACGAGCCGCAGTACGACGACTCTGACCAATACATGCCAGCCGGCGGTCCGCCGCCGAACGACGATATTCCGTTTTAAGGCAGGTGAGTAAGTGAGTGGGTGAGTAGGTGAGTAAGTGCACCGAAGTCGTAACCTACTCACGTACTCACGTACTCACTTACTCACTCCAGCGAAGCATGAAAACCAAACAACGAAAACTCAAGCGTACGCGCACTTCTCCCTACAAGCCGCTGCCCCAGGGGCCGCGCGGCGGCGTCGAGCTTCTGCTCATTCACTCCGTCGAGCATGTCGGCAAGCAAGGGCAGGTTGTCGAAGTGCGTCCCGGTTACGCCTACAACTATCTCATTCCGCACGGCCTGGCGACCATCGCCACGGAACACCACAAACGGATGGTCGAGAAGCACAAGGTCAAGCTGCAGCAAATCGAGCTGGCGCGCCAAGCCGAGCTGCGGAAGCAGGCAGCGGAGCTCGCCAAGCAAAGCATCACGATCGAGGCCAACGCCACGGAGGATGGCCACCTCTACGGCAGCGTCGGAGCCGCCGACATCGTCGCCGCGCTCAAGAGCAACGAGATCCACATGTCGGCCGATCAGATCAAGCTCGAAGGTCCGCTGAAAGAGCTGGGCCTGTACACGGTAAAAGTTCGCTACTCGAGCGAGGTCGAAGGCGAGCTCAAAGTGTGGGTCGTGCCCACGGTGGCGGCGGAACAGACTTGATGAATAACCCCCGGCGGAGCCGGGGGCTGCTAAGCCTGGTGTGTGCATGTCAGCCCCCGGCTCTGCCGCGGGTTCGTCTTCGTATTTAACGTCAATCGATGGATCGATCATTAGTGGCCACGGTAGAAAAAAAGCTGCGCGCAGGGACGAACGACGCAGTCGGCGAATTGCTCGATCGCCAGCCGCCGCGCTCCGTCGAAGCCGAGCGGGCCGTCATCGGCAGCCTGCTCCTCTTGCCCGAAGCGTGCGACGAAGTGGCTCTGCTTGTGCGCGCGGAGGACTTCTACGACGATGCCCACCGCGCCATCTTCTCGCACATGCTGGCTCTGCACGATGACGGACGGCAGATCGACCCCACGCTTCTGGCCCAGCGGCTCAAAGACGCCGAACAGTATGAATTCGTCGGCGGCGCGGCCTACCTGTTGGAATTGACTCAAGAGGTGGCGACCGCCGCCCACGCCGAGTATTACGCCCGCATCGTGCGCGACAAGGCGGTGCTGCGCTCGCTGATCCACGCCAGCACCGACATCATCCAGGAAGCCTACGAGCCGAGCACGTCGGCCCGCGAGATGCTGGCCCGCGCCGAGGAGCGCGTGTTCCGCATTCTCGACAACAAGGGCGACACGCAAGTCCGGCCGGTGCGCGACGTTTTGCACGATTCGCTCGCGCGGATCGACGCCCGCATGCAGCGTCAGCACGCGTACGGCGGCCTCGAAACGGGCCTCATGGATTACGACGATCTCACGGGCGGGCTGCACGATTCGGAGCTGGTGATCTTGGCCGCCCGGCCCAGCATGGGCAAGACGGCCCTGGCGCTCAACATCGCCGAGCACGTCGCCATCGACGGCGCGGCCAAGCCGGTGCTGGTCGTCAGCCTGGAAATGTCGGCCCTTGAGCTGGGCGATCGCATTCTCTGCTCGCGGGCGCGTGTCAACAGCCATCGCCTGCGCAACGGCCAGCTCAGCGCCGAGGACAGCCGGCGCCTGGTGCAAACGGCGGCCGACATCAGCCGCGCGCCGCTTTTTATCGACGACTCGCCCAGCCGCAACATGACGGAAATCGCGGCGACGGCCCGCCGGCTCAAGCGTCAAGAAGGCCTGTCGCTGGTGGTGATCGACTACCTGCAGCTCGTCGAGCCGGACAACCCACGCGATCCGCGGCAGGAGCAGGTCGCTCGCATCTCGCGCCGGCTGAAAGGCCTGGCGCGAGAGCTCTCGATCCCCGTGCTGTGCCTGGCGCAGCTCAACCGGCAGGTGGAAGCCACGCGCGACAACCGCCCGCAGCTCAGCCACCTGCGCGAATCGGGCGCGATCGAGCAGGATGCCGACGTGGTGGTGTTCGTCCATCGCGAGGAGTTCTACCAGACGAACGACGAAGACCGTGAGCGCTGCAAGGGCCAGGCGGAGCTCATGATCCGCAAGCAGCGCAACGGCCCTACGGGCGACGTAAAGCTCACCTGGCTCCACGAATTCACGCGTTTCGAAAACTTCCAGCAGCCCGAGTACGGCGAATTCACGAGCTTCGGGCCGGATGGGTTCTAGCGCGCGTTTCATTCGGGAACTTGCTAAGGCGGCCCACGTAGGCGAGTTTTTCCAAAACTCGCGTTCTCTCGTCCGGGTGTT
>DATFGJ010000497.1:0-5683 GCA_035249585.1 Lacipirellulaceae bacterium | reverse complement strand
TGCAAGCCTGGATCGAGTCTCGATGAGCGCCTCTAACGTGATCGACAAAACCGACCTGCTCGAATCGCTTCTCGCGGAGCGCATTCTCCTGCTGGACGGCGCGATGGGCACGCAGGTCCAAGCGCTGGGCTTCGACGAAAGCGCAATGCGCGGCGAGCGGTTTGCCGCCCATCACAAGGACCTCAAGAACTTCGCCGATGTCCTCTGTCTCACGCATCCACAAGAGGTCACCGAGATTCACCGCCGCTATCTGGCGGCAGGCGCCGACATCGTCGAGACAAACACGTTTGGCGCCAGCCCGATTGGTGCAATCGAATTCGAACTCGGCGATGACATCATCCGCGAGATTAACCTGGCCGCCGTGGCTTGCGCCCGGCGTGCCTGCGATGAATTCAACGAAAAATCGCGCGACAAGCCGCGATTTGTCGCCGGCTCCATCGGCCCGACGGCCAGGCAAATGACGATCTCCACGCGCGTGGAGGATGCCAGTTATCGCGGCACGACTTTCGACGAGATGGCCGAGTCGTACTACCAGCAGGTGGCCGCCCTGGTGGAAGGCGGCGTCGACATCCTGCTTCCGGAAACGGTCATCGACACGCTCAACCTCAAGGCGTGCCTCTTTGCCATCTCCCGCTATTTCGACGAGCAGAATGTGCGCGTGCCCGTTATGATCTCAGGCACGTTCAGCGAAGGCGGCGCAACGTTCGTCTCAGGACAGGACGTTGAAGCGTTCTGGAACGCAGTCGCCCATTTCTCGATGCTCTCGGTGGGAATGAACTGCGCGCTGGGCCCGCAGCCGATGCGGCCGCATCTGGAAACGTTGCAACAAGTCTCGCCGCGCTGGATCAGCTGTCATCCCAACGCCGGCCTACCGAATGAAATGGGGCAGTTCGACCTCGGACCGGCCGACATGGCCCGCATGGTGGGCGAATTCGCCGAGCGCGGCTGGGTGAACATCGTTGGCGGCTGCTGCGGCACCACGCCCGAACACATTGCCGCGATGGCCGACGCCGTTCGCAACGCACATCCCCATCGGCTCACAACGGTCGCGCCCTTCCTGCGGCTAAGCGGCTCGCGCCCGCTCACGCTGCGGCCCGACAGCAACTTCCTCATGATCGGCGAGCGAACCAACGTCACCGGCTCGCGCAAGTTCGCCCGCCTTGTCAAAGACGAGAACTATGAAGAGGCGGTGGAAATCGCCCTGCAGCAAGTCGTGGGCGGCGCCAACGTCATCGACGTCAATATGGACGAGGCACTCTTGGACGGCGAGGCGGTGATGACCAAGTTCCTGCGCCTCATCGCCGACGAGCACGAGGTTGCCGCCGTCCCCGTGATGGTCGACAGCAGCAAATGGTCGGTGATCGAAGCCGGGCTCAAAACACTGCAGGGCAAATCGATCGTCAACTCGATTAGCCTCAAGGACGGCGAAGCCGAGTTCTTGCGGCGAGCGCGGCTCTGCCGCTGGTATGGAACAGCGGTGGTCGTGATGGCGTTCGACGAGAAGGGGCAAGCGGTCGAAGTCGACGACAAAGTGCGCATATGTCGTCGAGCGTACGAGCTGCTCACCGAGAAAGTCGGCTTCCCACCCGAGGATATCATCTTCGACCCCAACATCCTCACCGTGGCCACCGGCATCGAAGAGCACAACAACTACGCCGTCAACTTCATTGAGTCGATTCCCAAGATCAAAGTTGCCTGCCCCGGCGCCCACATCTCCGGCGGCGTCTCCAACATTTCGTTCTCTTTCCGCGGCAACGACCCTGTGCGCGAAGCGATGCACGCCGTGTTCCTCTACCACGCAATTCAGGCCGGGCTCGACATGGGAATCGTCAACGCCGGCCAGCTTGCGGTCTACGAGGACATCGAGCCGCGACTCAAGGAGATGGTGGAGGACGTTATTCTCAATCGCCGGCCAGACGCCACGGAGCGGCTCGTAGATTACGCCGAGTCGATCAAAGGGCAGGGCGGCCCCGCCGCTGCCGCCGACGAGGCCTGGCGAGCCGCGCCGCTGGCAGAGCGCCTCAAGCACGCCATCTTGAAGGGCGTCGTAAAGCACATCGACCAGGATATCGAAGAAGCCCGCCAAAAATATCCAAGCGGCCTGGCGATTATCGAAGGCCCGCTCATGGATGGCATGAGCGTCGTGGGCGATCTGTTCGGCGCCGGCAAAATGTTCCTGCCGCAAGTCGTGAAATCTGCCCGCGTCATGAAAAAGGCGGTGGCCTATCTCACGCCGTTCATGGAAGCCGAAAAAGCCGCCCTCGGCGTGGCCGAACAAAAAGCACGCGCCAAAATCCTCCTGGCCACCGTCAAGGGCGACGTCCACGACATCGGCAAGAACATCGTCGGCGTCGTCCTGGGCTGCAACAACTTCCAGGTGATCGACTTGGGCGTCATGGTCTCGTGCGAGAAAATCCTGGAAACTGCCCGCGCCGAAAATGTGGACATCATCGGCCTCTCGGGCCTGATTACGCCCAGCCTCGACGAGATGGTGCACGTCGGCCGCGAGATGCAGCGTAACGGCTTTCAATTGCCGCTCTTAATTGGCGGCGCCACCACAAGCGCCAAGCACACGGCCGTGAAGATCGCTCCCACGTACAAGCGCGAAGTGATCCACGTCCTCGACGCATCGCGCTCCGTGGGCGTCGTCGAAAAGCTGATCAACCCTGACGCACGTCCGCGGCTGGCCAGCGAAAATCGCGAGCTCCAGAAGCAGCTCGTCTCGTCGCACGAAAAGCGCCAGGAGGCCAAGCTCGTGCCCTACAAAGATGCGCTTGCCCGACGCTTCAAAACCGACTGGGCCGCTGTCGACATTTCCAAGCCGGCATTCCTCGGCACGCGAGTTTTAAACGACGTCTCCCTCGCGTCGCTGCGCGATTACATCGACTGGTCGCCGTTTTTCTTAACCTGGGAGCTGAAGGGCAAGTACCCGCGAATTCTAGACGACCCGCGCGTTGGCGAGGCCGCCCGCAAACTGTTCGACGATGCGCAGGAACTTTTGGAGCGGATCGTGGGCGACAAGCTGCTTTCAGCCCGTGGCGCGTATGGCTTTTGGCCCGCTGCCAGCGACGGCGACGACATGATCGTCTACGCCGACGATTCCCGAACGAAAGAATTGGCCCGATTTCATGCGCTTCGCCAGCAGTGGGAGCGCAAAGGCCAGGAAACCTACTACTCGCTTGCCGACTTTGTTGCGCCGCTGGAGAGCGGTCGCAACGACTACATCGGCGCGTTCGCCGTCACCGCCGGCATCGGCGCCGACGAGCTGGCCAAACGCTTCGACCGGCAGCACGATGATTACAACTCGATCATGGTCAAGGCGCTGGCCGACCGGCTGGCCGAAGCGTTCGCCGAATGGCTGCATGCGCTTGCGCGAAAGGAATGGGGCTTTGGCAAAAACGAAAAACTCACCAATGAAGAGCTGATCGCCGAAAAGTATCGCGGTATCCGGCCGGCGCCCGGCTACCCGGCCCAGCCCGATCACACGGAAAAACGAACAATCTTTCAGCTTCTCGACGCCGAGCGGACCGCAGGAATCCGCCTTACGGAAAGCTACGCCATGCACCCGGCGGCCAGCGTTTCCGGCCTGTATTTTGCCCATCCGGCGTCGCGTTACTTCGCCGTCGACCGCATCACGCGCGACCAGGTCGAGGATTACGCCCGCCGCAAGGGAATGAGCGTCGCCGAAATCGAGCGCTGGCTCGCGCCAAATTTGGGCTACGAGCCATCGTAGTCGCACGACTTGCTTCGCCTGCGCTTCTCGTCTACGCGCTTCTTGCCCTAGCGCTTCGTTCGCGGCCGACGAAAATCCGCAAGGTCCGGATACAAGGTCGTCACCAAATTCGCAATGATCAGGCCAGAGAGAAATCCGCCGACGTGCGCCCCGTACGCAATTTGCTGATCGTGTGTCGTTAGAAAAAATACGTCCGCCAGAAATCCGACCACGGCAAAAGCAGCAAGCTGCAACGGCGGAATGGGATAAGCCAGCGGCCACACGTCCGGCCACGGAAGCTGCCAGCGCAATGCGAGTCCAAAGTAAACGCCTTCAAACCCGCAAATCGCACCTGACGCGCCGATGATCGGGATCGGCGAATCGGGTGCGAGCCAGGTCTGCAGAATGTTGCCACACAGTCCGCAAACCACGAATATCGCCAACGCCCACCACTGTCCCAGAAATTGCGACGTGAGATAACCGAAAGCCCACAAAAACACGAGGTTCAGCACGATGTGCTCAATACCGCCATGCACGAACAAGGCGGTTACGAGGCGAATCAGCGGCCCGGCCGTTGTCCAATTCAAGCCGCCTTGGGCGACGGCGCGAAAGGCTGGAACAACGACCGATGGGACGACGCCGTAGTCTTGGGCAAAGGAGGTTTCTCGCGCCGTTTCAATCGCAAACACCAGACCCGCCACGGCGATGAGGCCTAGAATCGTCAAATGGCGGTATGGGTCCATGGCATGCTCCCGTTGGTCGGCCTGCGTTTAGTTCGGCATTTTACTGCAGCCGGTATTTTTCGCATCTAGCACTTGACCCTCCAGTCGCTGGAGGCTGTAAGCTTGCGGGTGGAGGCTTCGAGCGTGTTCACCATCGGCGAGTTTTCCATGGCGAGCGGCATACCAGTTCGCACGCTGCGCTTCTACCACGATGAAGGCCTGCTCGTCCCGGCGGCCATCGATCCCGAGACCAACTATCGCTTCTATGATGAGCGAAATCTCGAACGCGCCGGCGTTATCACGGCCCTGCGCGATCTCGAGTTCTCGCTCGACGACATTCGCGAAATTCTCGCCGACTGCAGCGACGATTGCGAAATCCTTGCTCACTTGGAACGCCAGAAGGATTCGCTCACGCACAAGCTTCGCCACTATCAAGACGTCGTCCAAAAAATCGAACGGCTTATCGAACACCAGCGCCACGCGCGCGAGGAGGAAAAGATGAGTGCCGCCACCTACGAAATCGCAGAACGTCAGATTGATCCGATGCTGGTCGCCGGCATCCGCATGACCGGCCACTACAGCGATTGCGGGCAAGGCTTTGCCAGGCTCTGCCGAGCCCTGGGCCGGCACATGGCGGCGGGGCCGCTGTGCCTATTCTACGACGGCGAGTATCGCGAAGGCGACGCCAACTTCGAGCCCTGCGTGCCAATCCGCAAAGCCGTGTCGATCGACGGCATCAGCGTCCGCGAGCTCCCGGCCGCGCGCTGCGTGACGCTGATTCACCGGGGCCCCTACGACCAGTTGCGCACTTCCTACGCCCGGCTGATGAAATTTGTAAAGGATCGCGGCTTCGATGTTCAGCTGCCAACGCGCGAAGTCTACGTCAAAGGCCCCGGCATGATCTTCCGCGGCAATCCCAAGAAATACCTCACCGAAATTCAACTACCAATCGCCGGCTGATGTGCGAGCGGGCTAATATTCACCACGGAGACACGGCGTTCACGGAAAAGGAAAAGAGCAGCAGTGGAGTAGAGCAGCAGTGGAGTAGAGACCAAAATGAAAACGGTGCCGGCATGCAAACTACTCCACTACTCCACTACCTTTTTGTTTTCTTCGTGTCCTTAGTGCCCTTCATGTCGTTTGTGGTAAAAAAAGTCCGACACGCGACTAAACCATGGCCAAACCCAAAAAATCCTGGCGCGAAAAACTCGCGGACGACAAGGGCTTCCCCCAAGTCGCCGAAATCGAC
>DATFGJ010000496.1:0-8021 GCA_035249585.1 Lacipirellulaceae bacterium | reverse complement strand
CGGCCGCATCCGTGATGCGGGACTCGGCTCGGGCGACCGTTTTAGTTTTCTTCTTTGCTTGTTTTGCGGTGGACATAGAATTCATTCCTTTTTCGGCCGCTGTGTTAGTTTTAACTCTCGCGGTTATGGGAAGTACACTGGTCGGGCAAAAGCAGCAGCGCCACGCTCCGCGAATCAACTCGATAGGCGTTGCCGGATATCGGCCGCGCATCATCCCAGGGAACGATGTCGTGCGGCGAATCGAGCGATGTATCGATCCAACGTCGCCACGGTGTCCCGCACTCCGGGCTGGGCAGTATGAATTCGAGCGGTTCCCAGTAGGCGTTCAAGATCAGGTAAAAATGCAAACCTTCGCTGCGAAGCTCACCGCCCAGGGCCACGCTGTGAGAATGATCGCTCCAGTCCGGCTGGTCCAGCTTGATCCCGTGCCAGGCCTTCTTCGCATCGCGCAGCATGGCGCTTAGACTCACGCGCTCGCGCTGGGCGGTGCGCAGTCGCCGCCGCGCGCACAATAGCTTGACGAAGCGGTGGATCTCGGCATTCTTTTCCACCAAGGACCAGTCGAACCAGCTCAATTCATTGTCGTGACAATAGGCGTTGTTGTTGCCTCCTTGAGTGCGCCGTGCTTCGTCGCCCATCAAGATCATGGGCACGCCTAGCGACATCAACGTGACCGTCATGAAGTTCTTCACTTGGCGGGCACGCAGCTTCTGTACGGCCGGGTCGTCGGTTGGACCTTCGACTCCGCAGTTCCAGCTGCGATTGTCATTGGCGCCGTCGCGATTGCCTTCACCGTTTGCATCGTTGTGTTTGTGGTTATAGGAGATTAGATCGTTGAGTGTGAAGCCGTCGTGGCACGTCACAAAGTTCACGGCTTGCTCCGCCTCGCGCTGTTTGTGAGCATAGACCTCCGGGCTGCCGACCATCCGGTCGGCCACGCGCCGCAGCGAGCCGGGTTCGCCGCGGAAGAAATCCCGAACATCATCGCGAAATCGGCCGTTCCATTCCCGCCAGGCATCGCCGACGAAGCTGCCCACCTGATACAACCCGGCAGCATCCCAAGCCTCGGCAATCAGCTTCGTGCCCGCTAGCGCAGGTTCCGACTCGATGTCCCAGAGGACCGGTGGGTTCGGCAACGGATGCCCTGATGCATCTCGGGCCAGGATTGATGCCAGGTCGAACCGGAATCCATCGACATGCATTTCTTCGACCCAGTAACGCAGGCTGTCCACGATCATCCGACGAACAATCGGATGGTTGGTGTTCAGCGTATTTCCACAACCGCTATAGTTTGCGTAACGGCCGCCGCCATCCTCAAGGATGTAATAGGTCGGGTTGTCAATTCCGCGGAAACCGAGCGTCGGCCCTCGTTCGTCGCCCTCGGCCGTGTGATTGAAGACCACATCGAGAATAACCTCGATGCCGGCTCGATGCAGCGCTTTGACCATATCGCGAAATTCGTTCGCTGGACCGAGCGGCTCCTGGCACGAGCTGTACGCCTGATGCGGAGCAAAGAATGAGACGGGTGCATAGCCCCAGTAATTCACTTTTCCGGGCGGACAGTCCTGTGCGTCGAACTGAAACACCGGCATTAGTTCCACCGCAGTAATGCCAAGGTCGTTTAGATAGGGAATTTTTTCGGTCAGGCCGGCGTAGTTGCCGCGGTTTTCCGCACATACTCCCGAGTTCGGATTGCGCGTGAACCCGCGGACATGCATCTCGTAAATGATCGTTTGCGCAGGCTTCCGGCAAAGTGGGGAGTCTCCTTCCCAATCGTACGCTCCTGGATCAACGACAACGCTTTTCATGGCAGTCGCTGCGTTGTCGCCCGGCCCGATCGCCGCTAAACGATCGTAATTCTTCGGAACGACCACGCCTCGGCCGTATGGGTCCAGCAGCACTTTAGTCGAATCGAATCGCAGCCCACGAGCAGGATTTGATGGCCCCTCAACCCGGAATCCGTAAATTTGCCCCGGACGGACGCCTGGCATCCACACGTGCCAATAGTAATACGTGCGATTCAAAGCGGGATCGAACCGAACAACACGGGAAGGTTTGCGGTCATCCTCGCGATCGAAGAGTAGCAACTCGACGCCGGTTGCGGTGCGAGCAAACAGACTGAAGTTTACGCCAATCGGATCAACAGTGGCCCCCAACGGGCAACTTCGCCCAGCGGCTTCGTCAAGTTTTAAAGCCGCGCTCCCCATTCCAGAGTGACCGCTGCCGTCGTTGAATTCAACTTTTTGATCCCCTCCAACGATATCGCATTCTAACAGACCCATTTGACGACCGTTTATTTTTGAGTTCGCTAGGCCGTTCTCATCCAGATAACGTCACCGCCAGAAATTGTGCGACCATGATCCGCAGCAACATCGTAAGCGGGTACACCGTCGCGTAGGCCACCGCCGGCGCCTCGGAGTTGCAAATGCCATTAGCGAAGGCGAGCGCCGGTGGATCGGTCATGCTCCCCGCCAACAGCCCTGATAGTTCGACGAAGTTCAGTCCGAGTTTCGTGCGCGCAAGGACTCCGACGACTACGAGCGGCACAATAGTCACACATGCCCCGGCCAGAACCCAGAGGATTCCAGTCCAGCTGAACGCCGTCGCGAAAAACGTGGGCCCTGCCATCAGGCCAACGCCCGCAAAGAACAGGGCGATGCCCAGTTCGCGAAAAGCCATACTCGCACTGCGGGGAATGTGCCACACGAGGCGACCAATGCGACCGACGCGCCCCAACATGATTGCGATGATTAGCGGTCCCCCCGCCAGGCCCAGCCGCAACGGCTGCGGAAGTCCCGGAAAAGCGATTGGCAATGTGCCGAGCGCGATGCCCAGGCTGATACCAGCAAAAAGCGGCACAAAATGAGTCTCATTCAGGGCATGCACTGAGTCGCCGAGATATTCGGCCGCGCGACCCAGGACGCTTTCGTGGCCAACCACTTGTAAAACGTCGCCAAATTGCAGCCGCAGCGCGGGGACGGCGGTCATTTCAAGGTCACCGCGCGTGACTCGTGTGACGATAACGCCATGCGAAAACTCCAAATCAAGTTCTTCAATTGATTTCCCAAGCACGCTAGTGTTCGTGACGATGATTCGCCGATAGCCAACTGACCCAGCCGATTCGAGCAAATTCTCCTCGCTCGCTCGACCGACGACTCGTTCAAATTGCTCAAGGCCTCGCGAGGTACCCACGGCAAGAATTCTGTCGCCGACTTTCAACTCGGTTTGTCTGGTTGCGGTACTTACGTCTTCTCTGCCAACACGCCGAATGCGCGAAACCACGACACCCGTTTCCACCAGGCCAGGTACTTTACCGACCGCCACACCATCCAAATTCCGGTTTTCCACGACAAGCGTTCGCCGCTGAAGTGGCTCAAAACCTGCACGCTGCGCAGCCGTGTACGCGGCGACCTCTTGCGCCACGTCGATTCGATACAGCTTCTTTAGCCCCAAGATCGTCGAGATGATGCCGAAAATCCCGAGCGGATAGGTGACCGCATAGGCAAGCGCGGGCAGTGCCGCTCGTTCGGCAGACACATTCGGAAACGAAGATAGAGTCTGCTGAGCTGCACCCAACGACGGCGTATTGGTCGTGGCGCCCGAAAAGATCCCCGGCACGGCGGCACTGTCGAATCTCAGCAGCCAACCCAGCGTGACCACGATAATTCCGCCTAATAGAACGATCGCCAACGCGAGCGCATTCAGTCGCAAGCCTGCCTGTCGAAGTGAAGCGAAGAAGCTTGGACCAATTTGCAAGCCGATGCAGAACACAAACAGAATCAGTCCAAACTCCTTGACAAACTCTAACGTGTGGCGATCAACGGGTTTGCCGAAGTGTCCAACCAGAATCGCCGAAAATAAAACGCCCGCCGTGCCAAGCTTGATGCCGCGCACCTGAATGCTTCCCAGGCTCATGCCGGCGACGCAGACGAGCGAAATGATGGCAATGGCATGGGCCGTGGGATTGGTGCGCGGAAGGTCGAGAAGCCAACCCATGCCAGTCTCCAAACTGCGCCTAACGGTCAGTCGCCAAGGCAGATCCCAAGCGCGCGAGCCGTGCGAGCCAAACTTCCATCTGGCCGGACGGTTTTGAGCTTGCCCACTGCTTCGCTGATCGGGATCGCGCTCACGTGCGAGCCGAGGAAGGCGACCATTTTGCCATAATCATCGGCCGCGATGAGCTCTACTGCATGCGCTCCAAAGACCGAGCACAGTGCCCGGTCAAAGCTGGTGGGCCCGCCGCCGCGCTGCAGATGCCCCAACACGCATACGCGCGATTCCTTGCCGGTGCGCTGCTCAATCTCGCGCGCCACGATGGTGCCGATGCCGCCAAGCCGTGCTTCGCGATTCTCGGGCGCATCGGCCGAGGTCACAAAGTCGCCGCCCTGTTGGCGCGCGCCTTCAGCCACCACGACGATCGTAAAATGCTTGCCTTGCCGTTCACGGTCCTGAATCTTGCCGCAGATGGCATCATAATTGAACGGAACTTCAGGAATCAAAATCACGTCGGCTCCGCCCGCCACGCCCGCGAAGAGGGCAATCCACCCCGCGTAGCGGCCCATCACTTCCAAAACCAGCACGCGGTTATGGCTTTCCGCGGTCGTGTGCAACCGGTCAAGAGCGTCCGTCGCGCAGGCAACGGCCGAATCAAATCCAAACGTCCAGATTGTGCCGTCCAAATCGTTGTCGATCGTTTTAGGAACGCCGACGATCGGAATTCCATGCTGGTGGAACTGCTGTGCGATGCTCAGTGAACCGTCGCCCCCAATCGTCACCAGCGCCGACAGGCCAGCCTGCGCCATACCGCGTTTCACATTATCCAGCAGCTCCGTCGGCAGGCCGCGGCTTTCCCCATGACCCACCTTCGCTGTGAATTGACCGCGATTGGCAGTGCCAAGCACCGTGCCGCCTCGCACCAATAGCCCGTCCAGCGCATAGGAGTCGAGCACTCGATAGTTGCCGGGCGGCAGCAAACCATCGTAGCCGCCGAGGATTCCAACGGATTCCCAACCTCGCTGCGCGGCCGCCTTGGCCACCGAGCGAATGACCGCGTTGAGACCTGGGCAATCGCCGCCGCCGATAACTATGCCAATTCTCTTGCTCATTGTTTCATTCCTTCTTTAAGCACTATGCGCGCACTCTGTGAACTCCACGATCGCCTGTTCTATCGACATATGCCGACCGAGATAGCCGACGTTTTCTTCCAAGCCTTCGGCACGCAGCAAATCACGAGTTCTTGCGTGGGCCTCCACGATGCGAAGCTGGATTCCACGCGTCGCCAGGTCCTTGTGCAATGCTGAGAGCATTGCGGCCCCCGCCACATCAACATAGGGAGAATTCGATAGGTCGCACACCACCAGCCGCAATGAATCGGTTTCGGAAATCTTGGCCCAGACGCGATTCCGCACATGATCCACATTGAAATACAGAAGCGACGCTTCGACACGAAAGATAATTGTGTGTTCGATTGGTTCGTTGTCCGGATGTCGTTCCATATCGGAGTAACGACTTGAGCCGGGAATCCTTCCTAGAAACGCCACATGCGGCCGGGCGGCCGTCGTCAGTAGCATGAGCACGGAAACGATGACCGCCAGTAGAACGCCTTTCAGAATTCCCAACAACAAAACTCCCACAAGTGCCACAATCGCGATGCCAAATTCGAGCCGGCTCACACGCCATAGGTGCCGAAGTGCCGCCACGTTGAATAAGCCGCGCACGGCAACCAGGACGATTGCGGCCAACACGACACTCGGCAAATTTCGCAAGAGACCAGTGAAAAACAGCAGACAACCGGCAATGGCCGCGGAGGCGAACACGAGCGAAAGAGGCGTCCGCGCTCCTGCTTTGTCATTCACCGCCGATTGCGAAAGCCCGCCCGCGACGGGAAAGCCATGACTGAACGCGGCAGCCAGATTTGCCGCGCCCAGCGCCAACAATTCCTGACGCGGATTGATTTTGTAGCCGTGCTTTTCCGCAAGCGTGCGCGCGGCGGAAACGCCTTCCACGTAGGCCAGAAGAAAGCAGGCGGCCGCCAGCGGCAAAATCCCATCGACGTCGCGCGGTCGCAGCGACGGCCAGGCAAAATCGGGCAGTCCGGCGGGAATGGCGCCAACTGTTGCCACGTCTCGCTCGGCGAGTGCAGTGAGTGACATGACGATGATGGCAGCCGCCACCACGAATAGCGCCACTGGGCGACCCGGAAAAAATCGGCCTCCCAAGACTAGCAGAGCGAGTGCCACCAGTCCGAACGTCAGGACGACCAGATTTGTCTCCCCAAGTTGGCCAAACAGAATCCACGTCCGTTCGAAAAAGTGATCGCCGCCACCGGGGACACCGAATAGTTTTGGAAGCTGCGTCAGAGCAATGGTTAGCGCCGCCCCGGCTTTAAAGCCGATGAGTATCGTTTCACTGATGAAATTCACCAGGCCGCTCAATCGCAATAACCAAGCCAGCCCACCGAACACTGCAACCACCAGCGCCGTCAGCGAGGCGATGGCAGCCCACCGCGCCGGATCTCCGCCGGCCATGCCGGCTACGGTCGTGCCGACCAGCATCGCAATGGCCGATGTGGGCCCCACGGCCAATTGCCTCGATGTGCCAAAAAGCGCGTAGCCAATTCCGCCGACCAGGTAGCAATAAATTCCATAGTGCGGCGGCACCCCCGCGAGCGAGGCGTACGCTAACGAGACTGGTATTGCGTATGCGGCCAGCGTGATGCCGGCCACAGCATCATATTGCAACCAAGATGCCTGATAACGCGGCAGCCACTCCGCCGGTGGAAATACTGAGGCGAGAGTTCCGCGAACGCGGCCGTTGGCACTGTGCGTCATGGCGTGAGTTCCCGACATCACGCAAATCGGTCACTCATTGACCTGAGTCGCTGCGTTGAAGTCGCCCAGATCGAAGCAACTGGAATAGTTCGAAGCGAAACGACCATCAACGTCGCTACGACTTGACAAGCAAACTTGCATGACTACGTATTCTCTCATTCTCACGCGCAAGTGCTAGTACCACGGATGGGTTGGATCGCACGTGTTGAGCTGACGCCGTAACGGCACGTGGCTTCAGGCGCTCCAAGTCGAGGAGTCTCGTGATCGGCAATCCTGCTCGTCTTTGTATGCCTGTGATTGACCTTGCGGGCTGTAACGATCAGCCAATCCAGGCTGAGTTGCGCTGATTTGCAGCAAATGCTCAGGGCAGCGATCAAACTGCATTTGCCGGTGCCGCCCACCGATAGTCGATTTACCGGTCGAATCGGTAAGTCCGACCGCAAGCATTTTGCCGGGCGTATGGCCACGAGCGATAAAGGAATGTCGCGATGAGGCGATTTTTAGAGACACGTCGGATTCAAGACACCGCATCGACGGGAGTTGAACTGACGTCAGGAGGACGACAGTTAGCGCTGCTATGCCTACTAGCATTCGTGCTTGTGTCGGGTTGCTGCCACCTACCTGGGGGGCGATGCCGCGATTGGTGGCGCAATGGCTTCAAGGTTGGCCCCAACTACTGCCCGCCGGCCGCTCCGGTGGCTTCCCAGTGGATCGACTATGCCGATCCGCGCGTGCGGAGCGAAGAGCAGCAGCTCAGCGAATGGTGGACGGTGTTCAACGATCCGGTGCTCAACAGTCTCGTCCAAACCGCATACCAACAGAATCTCACGTTGCGGGCCGCGGGCGCACGCATTCTAGAGGCCCGAGCGCTGCGTGGCATCGCCGTTGGAGAACTGTTCCCGCAAGAGCAATTTGCGTTCGGCGAATACTCGCGAATTAAAGTCAGTGAGAATATTGCAAACCCACCACCTGAAGTTTGGTTCTCCGAGTGGACCTTCGGCCTGAGCGGCACATGGGAACTGGACTTCTGGGGCCGCTATCGCCGCGCGATCGAAGCGGCGGATGCGGAATTGGATGCGTCGGTCGAGGATTACGACGACGTGCTTGTCGTGCTGCTTTCGGATGTGGCTGCAAGTTATGTGGAATATCGCACATTCCAACAGCGTCTTACTTACGCTCGCGCCAATGTCG
>DATFGJ010000495.1:0-2694 GCA_035249585.1 Lacipirellulaceae bacterium | reverse complement strand
GGGGTGGTGCGTTCTGCGGTGCAGGCGACGGGGGACTGCTCGCCGTGGCGCATGAAGACGCCGATCACGTCGTGGCCCTCGGCGGTGAGCAGATGGGCCGCGACGCTCGAATCGACTCCGCCACTCATGGCCAGCACGACGCGCGACATATGGCGAGTCTATGGCTGCCGCATGGTCGCGGCAAGTGTTGGCCTCGTCGCGGCCGGCGCAACGTCGTATAATTCGCCACGTAGGTCAGGCTTTCTAGCCTGACGCAAATTCCCTGTCACGAGTCTCCAATTATCAGCCTCCGAAAGGCTGACCTACGCTCATGGAAAAAGAGTACATCGATCGCGCCAAGGCGATTCGCGAAGGCATTCTCCAGCTCCGAGACTCTCTTTGACTGGGAAACGAAAAAATCGCGAATCGCGGCCATCGACGAAGAGATGGCTCAGCCCGGTTTTTGGACTAACCAGGAGCGGGCCCAGTCCACCGTCGAGGAACGCAAGAGCCTGAGCGGCATTGTCACGCCGCTTGACAATGCGCTTAAGGCGAGCGACGACCTGGCGGCGATGATCGAGATGGCAGCTGAGGACGAGTCGTTCGCTGCTGAAGTGCCCGCTGAAGTTAATCGCCTGGAAGAGGTTGTCGAAAAGCTCAAGCTCAAGGCGCTTCTTAACGGTGCCCATGACGCCGCCGGCGCGATCCTTTCGATCAATGCCCGCGACGGCGGCACCGACGCCAACGACTGGGCCGAGATGCTGCTGCGCATGTACACGCTGTGGGCGCAGAAGAGCGGCTACTCGGTCGAGCTTCTGGAGCGCCAGGACAGCGAGCAGGCCGGCATCAGCCACGCGGCCATCGCCGTGCGCGGCCCGATGGCCTACGGTTATCTCAAGGGCGAGACGGGCATGCACCGGCTGGTGCGCATCAGCCCGTTCAACGCCGAAGGCAAGCGGCAGACCAGCTTCGCCGCGGTCGATGTGTCGCCGGAGGTTTCGGACGCCGTCGAAATTGAAATCAACCCGGATGACGTGCGCGAGGACACGTTCCGCGCGAGCGGCGCCGGCGGCCAGCACGTTAACAAGACTTCAAGCGCGATCCGGCTCACGCACGCGCCATCGGGCATCGTCGTGCAGTGCCAGAGCGAACGCTCGCAGCACAAGAACCGGGCCACCGCCTGGAAGATGCTGCGTGCCCGCATGGCACGTCAGGAAGAGGAAAAGCGCGAAGCGGCCGAGGCGGCCAAGTATCAGCAGCAGGCCAAGGTCGGCTTCGGCTCGCAGATTCGCAATTACTTCCTGCACCCGGACCAGCGCGTGAAGGACGCGCGCACGAAGTATCAGCAGGGCAACTTCCACGCCGTTCTCGACGGCGACATCCAGGGCTTTTTGGATTCCGTATTGCGCTGGCGCGCGGGGCAGCCGGTTGAGGAAAACGGCGATTAATCGCGGAAATACGGCTCGCGGACTTTCTTGCCCACGATCGGCTTGAGCTCGCGAATCCAGATGTTGCGGTAGCGCACCGGGTTGCCGTGGTCCTGCAGCTTGATCGGGCCTTTGCCGTGCTTTTCGTAACTGGGCGGGCGCTCGAATGGCGTCGTGCCCAACAGGGCGAAGTGGTTGAGCGTCAGCACGCCGTTGTGCAGCACCGTGATATACGCCGGCGACTCAAGTGAACCGTCCTCCTTGAACCGCGGCGACGTCCAGATGACATCGTACGTGTTCCACTCGCCGGGCGGGCGCATCGCGTTGACCAGCGGAGGCGTTTGCTTGTAGATCGCGCTGGCCTGCCCGTCGTAATACGTTTCATTCTCGTACGAATCGAGCACCTGCAGCTCGTAGCGGCCCATCAGGAACACGCCGCTGTTGCCGCGGCCTTGGCTCTCGCCCCTGGCCGGCACCGGGGACGACCATTCGATATGCAATTGGCAGTCGCCAAACACTTGCTTCGTTTCAATCTCGCCGCCTCCAACGATCGCCGCGCCGTCTTGGATCTTCCAACGGTCGCCGTTTTTCCAGGCGGAAAGGTCTTTGCCGTCAAACAGCACGATGGCGTCCGACGGCGGATCGGCGCTGGTTTTCCCCGGTTTCACGATTGGCGGCTTCGGCCATTCGATGCCTGTGAGATACTCTTTCGAAATGCATGAAGCCGCGAGCACGACCAGCGCGGCAATGCTCAAAGTTGCCAAAATACGAAACCGACGCACGAGCGCAATCCCGATGTGCCTGAGTGCCATGGCTGATGTCTCTCTGCGGTGAAAACGAAAACTGCCCTGCGCACCCGCCCTTAGATAGGCCGAGCGCGCATCCGGTAAGTTGGCGACTCGCTGATTATGAATGCCGATGCGGCCGGGAGCAACTACCACGGCACTCGTCCTTGTCGGGTGCAGCAAATTCAGCCAGAATACCAGATTGCGACGCCGGTTACGTTTGCCGTCGACCTTGGAGTGGCTTCTAACATGCACTTTGAGCAGCTGATTGAAAACAAGAAGCGCCAGTACACGGACAAGTACGTGATGGTCGACCCGTCGCGGCCCGAGCTGGCGCGGTTCAAGGACATAGTCGGGCAGGTGAAGACCGTAAACATGAGCGGCCGGGCGCTCGTGGAGTTCATGGATTATCACCTGAACATCGGTTGGTATGATATCGACACCGCGTTCCTGAAAATTGTGGATAAGCCGGCGCCGAAGGCGGCCAAGCCGGAGGTTAAGAA
>DATFGJ010000494.1:0-5793 GCA_035249585.1 Lacipirellulaceae bacterium | reverse complement strand
CACGTACAAGGCCGGCTGCTCGCGGCGCAGAGCCGGGTCAACATCCGGTATGGCAACGTCGACCGTGTCTACCTGCAGCACCTCGTCGGCAGCCGGCTCCACGTGCTGCATCGGGGCGCTCGGTTCGGAGCGCCGCACCGGCTGCGTTACCATCGGCGCGTCCGGCGGAGCGGGTGCGTGCACCTCGCTCCGGCGAATGGTTGTGCCGAACGAAGGAGGTTTTGTATCGTTCGTATCCGGCACAGCGGGCGCCGGCGCCGCGGGCCGCGGCGTTGGAATTTCGACCGGGGCCGCCGCTGGCGCATGCTCGGCGCGGTGGATAAGGGCGTCGACAAACGCGCGGCACGATGGAAAACGATCCGTCGGCGTCTTTGCCAGGGCCCGCGCAACGACCGGCCGGTCTTCCGCTGGCAGCGACATGAGCTGCGGCTCGGCCTGAGTATGCTGCTTGGCCAGCTGCGCGGCCGTGCGGCCCGGAAATGGCAGCGTGCCCACGAGCATTTGCTGGTACACGATTCCCAGGCTGTACTGATCGCTTTGGGCCGACGGTTCATCGTCGAACATTTCGGGCGACGCGTATGTCGGCGTCAATCCCGAAACGAGCGAGTTCTGCGTCCGCGAGGCCAGCTCCTTCACCAGGCCGAAGTCGGCCACTTTGATGTGGTCGCCCAGAATCAAGAGGTTTTCGGGCTTGATATCCAGGTGCAGCAAATTGTGCCGCTGCGAAAGGAAGTCGAGCGCCTCAGCCGTGTCGGCCATGTAGCGCAGCAGCTCGTCCCGCGGAATGCCGGGCAATCCTTCCTCGCAGCATTGGCGCCGCCGCTGGTCGAGGCTCATGTCGGCCAGCTCAGTGAGAATCGCCAGCCGCCCGTTGACGACCTCGAACCGCTCGAGCGACAGCAAAAACGGGTGCCGCACGCCCTTCACGCGCTCGAGCGCCTTCAGCTCCTGCGACGCGAACTCGTCATCGCAGTAGCCGTGCACCACCTTGACGGCTTTTTGAATTCCACCCGGCGCTTCGGCGCGCCAGACGTCTGCATAACCGCCGGAGCCAATGCGGTCGACCAGCGTGTACCCCGGCAGCACGATGTCGCAGACTTGAGTGGCAGTCGACATAATAATTCAAATCGCGCTTCCGCGAAGCGAAGCACGCAAGCGCAACTATACGGAGCCTGCGAGCGCCGCTGCGCGCTGCGCCGCCGGCCGGTTCGCCGGCTGGAGAACAAGGTCGAAACCGATTTCCTGGCACAGCGCCACGACGTTTGCAGGGTCCAAGGGCGGCAAAATCGCCTTAATCTCGAGATCCTCGCACGCGGCCAAGAGCGACTCCAGCCGCCGCAGCGGCTGCCGCGTCGACGTCAGGTCCTTGGTCATATTCGGCGCGAGCACAAGATAATCCGGTAGCTGGGACTCGAAATGCATCACTTGCCCGCCGTTGCCCTGAAATTCGTCGAACGCCACGAGCAATCCTTGGTCCTTCGCCTCGCGATGGACCGTCGCGATTCGCAAAATATCGACGTCCACCGGAAGCGAGATGGTAATCCCCAGCTCCCAATCGCTCGGCATGAACTCCTGGATCTGCGTGACGCTGGAGAGCAATCGGTGCGGCGACTCGATTTCATCGGCGCCGACCGCGAGAAACAAGCGGCCGCCATCCGAGCGCTGGGCGGCCAGCTCGGCTGCGCGCATTCGCTCGAGTGCGCGATACCGGTCGGCGACCTCGCGCGGTTCGTCGAACAGCGCCCGCTGTCCGCCGCTGGTTGTCGAGCATGCAAAAAAAGCTTCCGCCGTGCCGCGCCGCAACGAAGTGGCCGCGAGCAATCGCGCGGGAATCGCTTGCCAAAGCGTGGCCTCGCACAAGGCGCGCGTCGCGGCAACCTCGTCGGGAATCATGCTTGGCGGTGCAGCTGCAGCCGGCTTCGATTGGATCGGCTGCGTCACCATCCGCTGAAATTGTGACGACGCCGAGGCAATGAACGTGAGCTCCGTCTCGGCCAGCTTGAGGATGTCGCCGTCGGCGAGCAACGTTTCTTTGATCTGTTTGCCGTTGACTACCGTTCCATTGGTGCTGCCCAAATCACGCACGAGCCACATGCCGTTGCGCTCGACAATCTCGGCATGCTCGCGCGAGATTTGGACTGCGTCGATGCGCAGGTCAGCCGATTCACTCCGTCCAATGCGAAAGGGAAACCGCTCAATGGTGACGCGCCGCGCTTCCCCGACGCCGTCGCTGTAGAACTCCAGGCTTGGCTTGGACGAGGTCTTTTTGGAAAGCGTGATGTGGGTCACGGTCGTCCTCGCCTGAATTGAACGAACTTAGCGGCTGGTCGCGGCTTCGGCCGACGTACGGGGCATGGAGCGAAAAAGGCTGCCGGCCGGGCCGCCGCGCCCGTTTTCGTCGATCTGCCTATCGGAAGCCTAGCATTTAACGGGAATCCGGAGGCTTCGCGGGCAATTTCCGCCGGCTTCGGCCGCCCGCCCATGCTACGGTTTGAGTGGACAAAAACGCTCCAATCCCGGCAATCGGAAGGGTAGCTCGTATGTCGACGCAACATCGTCCGCTTCAGGTAATTGCGATCTCCCGCGATGTTTCGCTGCTCCACGAGATTTCGTGGATGCTCGAGGCCGTGGGCTACCAGGTTCAAACCACCAGCGACTTCGACGCCGAAGCGCTTTGGCGGCGGTACGCAGCCGCCGACTTTCTGATTGTTGATGGACGCGGCATCGACGAGCCTTGCAATCAGACTTTTGCCTACGACTCGGAAAATCCGATTTACCGGATTTTCCTCTACGACTCCGCCAAGTCGACCGATTTCGCGGCCTGGTACGCCGCCGGAGCCCACGACGCGATCCGCACACCGCTGAGCCGCGGCGAACTGCTCGCGCGGGCGCGCACGGGCGCACGGTATCTCGAGTTCGAACGCCGGCTGCGCGACCGGTCGTACCGCTGCGCTGTGCCGGGCATGTATTCGCGGCGCGGGTTTTTGCATAAGCTGCGAAAACTTGCTGCCAGCGACGATTTTGCATCATCCTCGTACACGCTGCTGGTCACATCCATCGACTGGTTCAACGGTATCCAGCAAAAAAGCGGCGAATCGGTGAGTCGCAGTTTGGAAAGCGCAGCAGCCCGCGCTATCCGGCGAGCCGTCGGCGAAAACACGGCAACCGCGTACCTTGGTGACGGCCGCTTTGCCACGCTGCTCGTGGGCCAAGCGCCGGCTGCGGCAAAGAACCTGGCCGAGTCGCTCAGCAAGGATTTTGCCAACCGCGAGAGCCGCCACGAATCCATTCCGCGCCCGACGCTCACCAGCGCCGTGATGCCGTGGGAAGCCGGCAATAAGGCCGATCGGGCGCTGAGCGATGCGCTGGAGCTGCTTGGCCTGGCGACGCACTCGGGCAGCGATTGCGTCGTGGTCGATGGACAATACACCAAGGAGCTCGACGCCTGGCGCCAGGAATTGTTGTCCGGCAACCCATTCGCGAACGTCGTCGCACAGGACATCATGGAGCCGTTTCCGGCTCTGCTCGAACAGAATGCACCTCACGGTGAGCTTACCGACGCGCTGCGCCGCGCGGGCTTTCCCCTGCGGCCGTTTGTCGATAGCACGGGCCGCTTGAAGGGCGTTGCAGCCGAAGAATGCCCGGTCCGCGAAACGCGCATGAGCGATGATGTCGGCGAGCCGGGCGAAAAACTCGCCACGCCGGAAACGATTCGCTACGACGCCAGCTTCCCGGAGATTTACGAAGCATTCTCCTCGCGCGGCTGTGCGACCCTGGTCGTAACGCACGACGAACATCCGCTCGGCTACCTCACATGCGACGGCTTTCTGTCGCTGATCGACCCGCTGCACGCCCAGTCGTTTTCACACACCGCAAAATCCGCCGATGAGCTCGCCTATCTCATGGTGCCCTCGACAATCTCTGAAGCGCCGGCGCTGGAAGCGACAGAAGTGTAATTGACGGCCCCGATCGGTCGGATCGTGTCCCGTAGGGACATGCGACAATAGCCCAGCAATTTATTGCTGGGCGCACGACGCCGCGCTCAAGACATAACGTCCCGTCGGGACGGCTGAATCATGTTCGCACCGGGGGTGTTTCAATCGTCCCTACGGAACTTAGGATGAGAATTGTCGGTTTCATACTCCCTGAAGTGCTGGGCTATTAACACGCCGTCCCTACGGGACGGACCGACGCAATCATTCGCCTATTCGCGCGCGAGAAACGGTATTACGAGATCGAAACCCGCCTCAATCCCCCTTCAGCGCCGTGAAATAATTCTTCACGGCCTGGTCGAGATACTGCTCGGTGATCTCCAGCGGCAGCTCGTTGTAGTTGCAGTAATACTTGACCTGCTCCAACAGGTCGCGAGCCTGGCAGCGGCGCAGCGGCCGGCCGCAGCTGCGGTAATGCTTGTTGATGAGATAATCGACCATCGCCGGCGGGCACTCCAGCTCGAGCTTCTTGGCGAACACCTGGAATAGCAGGTGGAACTCCTCCGGCGACGGATCGCCAATTTCGACTTTGAACGGTATTCGCCGCAAGAATGCATCATCAGCCAGGTCGTGCGGCTCGAGGTTTGTCGAGAAAATAATCAACTGCTCGAATGGCACCTCGATCTTCCGACCGTTCGAAAGACTCAGAAAGTCGATGCGACTCTCCAGCGGAACGATCCAGCGATTCAAGAGCTCGGTGGGGTTGACTCGCTGCCGGCCGAAGTCGTCGATCAAGAGGCACCCGCAATTGCTTTTGAGCTGCAGCGACGCTTCGCTCACGTTCGAGATCGGGTCGTGCTTCAGTTCCAGGCTGTCCATCGTGAGTTCGCCGCCGACGACCACGGTGGGCCGCTCGATGCGAATCCAGCGGCGATCAACCTCGCTGCGGAACAGGCTCTCGGACGTCGTGCGCACGGCCTTGTGGCAGGAGGCGTCATACATCTTGATGATCTTGCCGCCTTCCACGATGGTGTGCGGAATGAGAATGCTTTGGCCGAAGCAGCGCGTGATTCGCTGGGCGATCGTGGTTTTGCCGTTGCCGGGCGGACCGTAGATGAACATGCCCTTGCCGGCGTTGATCGCCGGGCCAAGGCAACAAAGCATTTCCGGTTCCACGTGGATGTCGGAAAAGGCCTTTACGAGCTGTGTTTTTCGAGGCCGCTCCGAGGCCAGCGTCTGAGCGTGGACCGAGCTGATGTAGTCGTCCAGCGGCACCGGCGCGGGGCCGACGTAGGCGCATTCGCGCAAAGCGCGTTGGGCCCGGTCGCGCCCCACATCGGTGAGCCGATAAACGTGGTCGCCGAGCATGGCGGCGGCCGCTGGGGCGATTTCCTGCCGCTGCCGCAGGGCAATGAAACGATCCTCCAGGATCACCATCGGCAGGCACAGGCTATCGGAGATCCCCCGGCCGCTCTCCGAGCCGATGCCCGAAAGGAACTTGAGGATCAGGTCCTCAATCAGAGCTTCGCTGAGGCCGGTGTCTTTGGTCGTGGCCGGCTGTTGCGGTTGAAAGCTGTCGTCCAAGCCGAGAGCGGCAACCAGAGTTGCGGCTTCGTCAAGCTCTAGCGTGGCATTCATTTCGAGTTGACCCTTATGTGTGCAAAGCACGTCCGATAGCGCGTGCGTTCATACCGCGAAGTGGTATTACACCGTAGCCCAGGGTCAGCGGCGCAGCCGCGCCACCCTGGGTACGAGTTCCACAATTCCCACGTTTGCGCCGAAGGCGTTACACATCTGTGATGGTCATTCGATGTGTACACATTCGCGCAACATCAAAACGTGCGCTGCGGACGGGTGGCTG
>DATFGJ010000493.1:0-8640 GCA_035249585.1 Lacipirellulaceae bacterium | reverse complement strand
TTCACCTACACGGTCGACGGAGCACTGAAGGCGGAAGTGAAGGTTGTTGTCGATGCGCCGGCGAGCGAGCAGTCTCCCACGTTCGGCAGCCTCGAAGATTACACGCAGTTTTTGATCGATGATGCGCTGGAGCGCTACCAGTATCTGTTCGGCAATACGGCATGGGACTGGGACTTCTCAAACGGCGGACCAACATCGGGCTTTCCGCCCGCGGATAGCCGCAACCATTCGGAGACGAACGTCCAAGTTGCCGGCGTCGACGAGGGCGACATTGTCGAGTTCGACTCGGACTTCGTGTACATGCTCACCGATTCGGAAGTGGTGATCGTCGACGCCTGGCCGGCGGACGAGCTGAGTGTGGAATCGCGCGTCGAGATCGAAGGCCGGCCACTGGTCGAATTTCTGCATGGCGACCGGCTCACGGTCATTTCCGAGCTGGGCGGAGGCTACGCGTTTCCGCCGTGGCTCGAGGGTTCGCCCGTGGCGGACCGAATCGGCGGGCCTTTCTTTTACGAGCCGCTGCCGTCGTTCACGATCGTCACCGTGATTGACGTCAGCGACCGGGCCGCGCCCGAAATTGTGCAAACCACGACGATGGAAGGCAAGTACGTCGACTCGCGCGGCGTGGAGGACTTCGTATACGTGCTGGTGAGCAATCCGAACGCGCATGCGCCGCGGCCGGAAGTCATTCACGAGGATGAGGATCCGGCAACGCCCGGCCGGTACGAAACCCGCGAGGAATATCTGGCCCGCGTCACGGCCAATCCCGGCTTGTTTGTCGAGGCTGCGCTGCCGAACTACACATCCTACGGGTCAGACGGCGAGATGGTCCGCACGGGCCTTTTGAATGCGCCGGAGGACATTTACGAACCGCTGGTGCCGGACGCGTTCAATCTCATTTCCGTTGTCTCGTTCAACGTGGAGGGAGACGAGCCAGGGCTGGCCGATACATCGGCCGTCTACAGCAGCGGCGCGAGCGCGATTTACGCTTCGCTCGACAATTTCTATGTGTTCGACGGCGACTACTCGCGCGAAGACGGGGCGCTCACGCGGATCGTGAAGTTCGATTGGGAGCCCTCGGATGGCGGCGTCGAGTTTGCAGCCACGACGACCGTCGCCGGGCAGATTCTCAACCAGTTCTCGGCCGACGAGAACGGCCCCTATCTCCGCATTGCCACGACGGTGAGCAACCAGAGTTCGGGCAATTGGTCGGGCCGCGACGAGAACATGTTGTTCGTGCTCCAGGAAGACGACGGCGTGATGGAGTTCGTCGGCAGCCTGCAGAATCTGGCGCTCAATGAAACGATGCGCTCGGTGCGGTTTTTGGGCAACACGGCGTTTGTGACAACGTTCCGCAATATCGATCCCCTGTTTGCCATCGATCTGACGGATCCGGCCCGGCCTGAATCCGTGGGGCACATCACGCTGCCCGGCTTCACGAGCTACATGCACTTGATTGACGAGGGCCACTTGCTCACGGTTGGTCGCAATACGCCGACGGGGGGCAGCGGGCCGACGCAGGTGTCGCTGTTCGATATTTCGAATCTGCTTCAGCCACTGCGCATCGCCGAGTACACGTTCGAGCGGTTTTCCACGAGCGAAGCGGAGCTGGACCACCATGCGTTCGGCTACTATGCCGAGCACGGCCTGTTGGGGATGCCGGTGGCGCGAGTGTTCATCGAACGCGTCGATTTGGACGGCGACGGCTATCGCGAGACCCGCCGCAGCATCAGGCGCGACGACCTCGCGGTATTCTCAGTGGATGCGGATGCGGCCAACGCCGCCGACCGGTTGGTCCTGGAGACCGAGATCGGGCACGGCACGCCGGTGCGGCGCAGCGGCTACATCGGCGATAAGCTGTACTCAATCGCCAACGACTCGGTAAAGGTCGTCGACGTGGCGGACCTCGATACGCTCATCGCCGAGCTGATCGTGGTCGAGCCGCCGGAGGAGGAGGATCCACCGGTTGTTGTACCGCTCGCTGGCAGCGACCTGGCGGCAGGCGCGTCAGAGCTGACAACGGCTTATCCAGCAACGCGCAGCGATGCTCGCCTGGTTGCGGCCATCAATCGAGCCCGGACGGACCTGGCACAGCGACTGCAGCGTGAGCTTGGGGCTGCCATGCTTGTCACTGCCGAAGCGGCGCCCGATGCGCCGGGCGGCGGTTACAACCTGGTATTCCGCGCAGGTGACGAGCACTATCTGTATCGGGCGACAAGCGGGCTCGTGCAGCTGGTCGAGGCCGACTACGAGTTCAGCGCGGGCGGGGTCTGGCATGCGGCCGAATTCGCGCACGCCGTGCCGCCCCGTCAAATGCCCGGCGACTTCAACTTCGATAGCCGCGTCGACGACCAGGACCACGCCGTGTGGCGGAGCGCCTACGGAACATGGTCGCTTACTGAGTTTCTGCCGGCCGACGGTAACGGCAACGGCATCGTCGATCTGGCCGACAGCGTCATCTGGCGAAAGAACCAGGGCGCGATGGCCGGCGACTTCGATCGCAGCGCCGCCGTGAATCAAGGCGATTACGACGCGTGGCGGACTTCGTACGGCTCGACTACCGATTTGCGGGCCGATGGCAACCACAGCGGCGTCGTCGATGCCGCTGATTACATTGTATGGCGTAAAGCGCAAATTGGGGAAGCGGGCGGCCAAGCGGCGGTTGCCGATGAGTCGCAGTCCGCGGCGACGTCCCTGTCGTTCGAGGTTGCAGCAGCTGGCGCTGAGCAGGTTCATGGCTCACGCGGGGTGGTAGTTTCCGCGTCGGGACCGAATGCTGCATCAAGCAAATTCGCGTCGGCCGAGGGATCGATCCGATCGACTTTAGAGCGTGGTGATGCGACGCGACGAATGGCGTTCGAATTGGTCGCTGACGTGGTCGACGAACTGAATCTGCTCGCGGCGCTGGAACTTGATGCGGATGATTACACGACCGATGTATCCGTCACTGAGGAGTTGCTTGCATCGGCGCCACGGGACCAAGCTCGGGCGATCGACCTGGCGTTGGATTCAATCTTCGCCCGGCGGACGCTCAGTCCGCTGCGAGCCCTGTGGTAGCGGCGGCGGCGCCTGTTCGCCGAGGTAGCGCCAGTTCTTGATGAACGAGATCAAGTCCGCCATGTCTTGCGGCGAGATGAGTTTTTCCAGGCCATCGGGCATCAGCGACACGCCGTCGGATTTAAGCTCCTCGATCTCAGCGCGGCGCAGGGTCAGCGTCTTGCCTTCGGCCTGTTTCAGCGTGACGGAGGTTGACGTTTCGGCCGTGAGGATTCCGGTGTGCGCGCGCCCATCGGCAGCGACGGCCGTGTAGCTAAAGTAATTCGAGTCGATTGCCCGGTTGGGCTGAATGATGTCCGTGAGAAGCTGCTCGGTAGATCTTTCACGCGAGTCGGAGATATCCGGGGCCACGTCGACGCCGATGCCAGCGATGTGGTGGCAGTTGGCACACTGCTTCTGAAACACTACGCGGCCGCGGGACGGATCGGCCGTGAGGACGAGTGCAGCCTGATACTCGGCCAAGGCCTGGCGGCGGTCCGTGGGGACGGCATCGGCTAGCAGCGTTTTTGCACGCTCGCGAATCGCGCCATCACGATGATTCATCAGCAAGGTGATGCGGCTGGCATCGAGTGCCGTTGAAGCAATGCGTTTGGCCGCTATCTCGTCCAGCAGAAGTGTTATTCGCTGGGAGCGATCGAAGATGCCGTCTAGGATCGCTCGTTGAAGTGCCGGTGTTTCGCCCGAAAAGCTCGCGAGCAGAGCGCGCCACGGGCGAATGTCGTCACTGCGCCCAAGGGCGGCAATGGCGTGGACACGAACCATTTGCGCCGGGTCGTTGAGGGCGAGCGATTCGAGGATTTGCGTTGCATCATCCGAGAATGCAATCAGGTCGACTGCTTCGCAGCGGGCGGATTCCGGCTCGCCGGTATCCGTCGCGGCTCTTTTAGCGGACTTGAAAGCAAAATCGAGTTCGCGTTTGTGGTTCTCGCCGAGACTTTTTGAGAGCGCGTCGACGGATTGGCCGCGCTTCGCGGCTTCAGCAAGAAACGCCGTCAGGCCGGGCTGCTGGTATGCGGGTTGATCCAGTATTGCCTCGAGCGCGATCGTTCGTTGTGATTCTTTTGGCGAGGCGGCGGCAAGCCGCGCAAGCTCGGCGACCAGCCGGTCAGGTTCGGGCAGGCGCTCGGCTCGAAAACTGGAACTCTTCAAAACTCGGGCCAGCACCGTTCCGCCGCGGTCGCCGGCTGCGATCAACATGGCGTAGCGTTCCCATCGATCAATCGGCCACACATGTGGGTTCTGCTGCGTCGTCAGCCGAGCTTGGAACCGCACGCGCGCATCCGGATGAACACATACGTTGGAAGCGGAGTAGAGGCGCAATTCGGCGCCGGCGGCGCTCGATTCAATGGCGAGAATTGCCTGTTCGACAACCCGCGCATCCTCATCCTGAAGCGCCGTCAAGAGCACGTCCTTGCTAATCAGCTTGAGTCCCTCCAAAAGTCGCAGGGCATGAATCCGCGCACGCGGCGAGCGGTGCTCGGCGACCATGGTCGCCAGTTTTCGGCCGACAGGCTTATCTTGCCGCTCAAGTAGGATTCGCGCCGCTGTTTCGCGCCACCAGGCGTTCGGCTCCGCGAGCATGTCGGCAAGGGCTTCGCTTGACATGTCCGAAAGACGGGGTGGTCGCGGCCGGCGAAAGCCTTGCGGCACAACGCGGTAGATGCGGCCCAGGTCGTTGCCCCATAGCAAGTCGGGCCGTTTGCGCAGCTCCTCGGGCATCCATTCGGGGTGCTCGATCACGGCCCGGTACATGTCGACGACATACAGAGCGCCGTCGGGACCGGTTTCCAGGTTGACCGGCGAGAACCACGCGTCCCGCGAGGCCAGAAATTCCGCGCCTTCGTGCGGGGAGTGCGACGTGAACGTCACGCCGTGCGGCTTCATGATCTCACGATGCACAAGGTGCCCAGTTGGCTCACAGACGAAAATGTTTCCGTAGAACTCGGAGGGGAGCGCGTCGCCGCGGTAAATCTTGAGGCCGCAGGCGGCCGTGAACTGGCCGGCGTGAAGGTTCGACGTCGTCCAAGCGCGCGTGATCGGGAATACGCGCGACTCGTCGCCCGCCTTGGCCACATCGTGTGCAACGGCATCCACGGCAACGAGCGGATTCTGTTTGAGATAGCGGTCCTCCAGCACGATGTGGATCGCCGGGTTGCGGTTCGAGCACACGAAGCGGTTGCAATAGTCGTCGAATGCCAGGCCGAACTGGCCCGCGCCAGAGACCGCGTCGCACTTGCCTGTAAACGGGTCGAAGCGAAAATCCATGCCGCTGATGGAAATCGGCTTATCATTGGGCCGCGTGGCGTTGGCAATCGTTCCGCCGCGCAGACCATTGGCGATGTAGATGTGGTTGTCGAGCGCGAGCGTCGGATGATTGGCCCGGAGCTGCGTATTTCCCTCGGCGAAGCCTGTGTACCAGGTTTCATTGACGTCCGCCTTGCCGTCGCCGGTCGTGTCCTTCATGTATGCGACACGGCCGGCCATCGTGACAAACACGCCGCCTTTCCACGGCTGCAGGCCCGTGGCGAACGGCAAACCCTCGGCGAACACCGTGGCGGTCTCATAGAAGCCGTCGTTGTCGGCATCTTCAAGCACCGAGATTCTCGATCCGCCCTTCTGGCCCGGAATGCCCGCCGGATAGTCGCGCATCTCGACGACCCACATCCGGCTGAGCTCGTCGAAGCGGACGGCGATGGGGTCGATGACGTTCGGCTCGTGGGCCGCAAGCTCGACCTTCAGCCCTGAGGGGACGACAAAGTGAGCAAGAGACTCTTGCGGCGAAACCGGGCTGCGCACTTGCTGCACTTCCGCAGAGATCCCAATTGCCACAAGCGCTACCTGAAGCACTATCATGGCGAGGATCCGGAAGGCGAGCGCGGCGATCCTCATTTCAGTTCCCTCAAGAGGCGCGTGGCCGCTTCGACAAGCAGCTCGCCGCTGCCGGGCTGGACGCGAGAATTGACGATTTCGTAGCTGCCTTCAACGAACGCTTTTTTAGTTGGAATGTAGGCCGGTGAATCATTAGTAAGCTCGATGACCAGCGTCGTTTTGAAAGGCGACGCAGCTTTGATCGCCAGGCCAAGCTGAACGAAGACCTCGCCCGGCAAGGTAACGATGGCAGTGTCGGGCCCCAAGCGAAAGGCCTGCACTTCGAGCGGCAGCTTATCGGCGCCGCGATTTTCCAAATCCATGATCGTGCAGGCACGCACCTGCTCGAGGAACGGCAGCTCGCGGCCACCAACCAATTCCATTTTCTTGCGCGCGTCGGCACGCTCCTCGTCCGAGAATTGCTGCAGCAGGGCTTCCGCCGTGGCGCTCCGCACGGCGAGCGCCGGCTCGGCAATCGGCGCCAATGAATCCTGCTCGATCGCCTTGCCGGCGGTCTCGGCAAGCAGAGCGCCAATTTCGGCGGCGGTTCGCCGGTTGCGTGTTCGTACGTCAATGTGATTGATGTCGCCGCAAGTGCCCGTGCCGAACAAGAGCGTGAACTCAGACCCCAGCTTATTGCGAAGCACGTCCTCAACGAATTTCGGGTAATCGGCCGAGTATTCTGTGCCGCCGACCGTGTCCAAGTGCATGGCGAAGGAAACGACTGCGGCTGAGGGTTTGCCCCCCTGCGAGTCGCTGATCGAAATGATGCCGACTTGCGGGTCAATTGGTCCGGCCGGCCGAATAACGTCGGGATTCAGCTCGCCCGGGTTAAAGCGCACGGTTCCGTCCTTCATAAAGAATCGGCGGTTGAACGCCAGGCGCTGTTCGCGGGCGTAGCCGGCCGCGAGTTTCGCTGGCTTTAGATTGCCTTTTGCTTCAGCAATAGCCGAAACAATCCTTTCGGTGAGCTGCGCCGGGTAGTCGGCCGCCTCGTATGGGTCTTTGCCAAAGTGGGCAACGGCCCGCTCGTGCAGATGTTTATGGAGTGCGCCAAAGTAAAGCGGCCCCGTGTGTGTATGCGTGGCGCCGATGGCGATATGTTCGGCGGGAATCCCCGTCGCCGCGCTAGCTTCGCGGCGGGCACGCGTCGATACTTCGCGCGGCACGCCGACCAGGTCGCAAAAAACGATCGCCGCCGACACGTCACCTTGCTGAAAGACGATCGCTTTGGCCTTGAGAGGATCTTTCGTCCCTGTGCTGAGCCGTTCGTAAAAATAGCCGCTCATGCGGTAGGGAATCGGCGGCGTGATATCCGCGACAGCGATGCCGGCCTGCAATTCATCCGCGGCAAACGCGCGGCCTGGCGACAGCAGAAAAGTGCACGCAAAAAGAGCAATGCAGCTGGATCGTTTCATCGCGCGCCCTTAATTTTGCCTTGCCGGCTCGGGTTTCGGACCTTTGCCAACCGGCCACAATTCCCAGCGGCGAAAGTAGATTTCCGCCAGCTCCGATTGCAGCTGCAGCCGGCCCTCGCGCGGCGTGGCATCGAACGCTTCGTTCACCTTCGTTCCGTTCACGAGCACCTTGATGCGGCCGCCGTCGCAAATCACATCCAGCCGCGTCCACTCGCCCGGCGGGCTGTCTTTATCCTGCGGACCACGAACGCCTTTGACATCTTGCCAATCCGGATCGCGGCCAAACCAATTAACGCGCTTCAAACCGCCCAGCGTGAATGTCTCGCGCGGCCCCTCGGGGTTCCATATTACTTCACCGTCGCGGTCGCGGCCAACGTTGCAAGTATACGAAAGCCGCACGGGCTCGCCGTTTTCATCTTTTCCCGGGACGGGCACGAAATCGCCAACGCCGCCTTCGATGATTTGCACTTCTATGGCCGGCATCCAAGTGCCGTTGTAGCCGCCATCGATGCCGTTACTGTGAACCAAAAGGCCGGAATCCATGGCGGCATTTTTGCGATCGGCCCAGGTGCGCTCGCCCCATTTGAATTCGAGCACAAGATGGTAGTCGCGATACCGCTTGTTAGTCACAACGGCCCCAAGTCCGTCGCCCGTGATATGCAACAGGCCGTCGTGCACCTGAAATACCTTGCGCGGGTCGTCGCGCTTGGTGTCCTTGAGCCACGTGTAGCAATCGCCGAGCGACTTGCCATCGAACAAGCGAATCATCCCATTGGTAGGAGAAACGGCGTTTTCGGCCATCGCAGCCTGTTTATCAGGAGCAGCGCAAACAAAGCTGAGCAGGCACAACGTCGTCCAGAATCGAGTGGTGCACAACATCGTCGTCCAACTAGTCGCGGTTTTTAAGCTCACGCAGAGGCGCTGATGACGCGGAGAGGAATTGTCGTTTCTAACTCTGCGTCCTCTGCGCCACTGCGTGAGAGTCTTGTCTTTTTCCGTTTATCGTTAATGCATCTCGGCTTCGACCGTGCCGATGCCGCCGCGGTAGTAGTTGAATTTTATGTGCGGGTGGTCGGCCAAGAGCGACATGGGCACGCTTGTATTGGGGATGTGCTTGCTGATCATGAGCGCAGTAAGCCGTATGCCGAACGGGTTGTCGTGATGGCCCGGGTGCCAGATCGAAACGCAATCCGCTTTCCAGGTTTCCACCGGGCCGACGGTGGCGGCGCGGATCGGCACTTGCGGCACATAGCCGCCTCCCGATGTGCGGGCATTCTGGATGACCGTCATCGGATGC
>DATFGJ010000492.1:0-4247 GCA_035249585.1 Lacipirellulaceae bacterium | reverse complement strand
CCCTTGACGCCATGGGCTGAATCCGGGTATACACCCACAGGAGCGCTCGCGTTTGGGGCGCTTGGCGGCCCCATCGTCTAGCGGTCTAGGACACCGGCCTTTCACGCCGGTAACACGGGTTCGAGTCCCGTCGGGGTCACTTAAGAAAGGAAGGGTTCGGGGTTCAGGGTTCAGGATTCAGGGTTCCGTTCCAAAATCCTGAACTCTGAACCCCAAACTCTTCCTTTCATTAATGACCCCGACGGGACTCGAACCCGTGTTACCGGCGTGAAAGGCCGGTGTCCTAGACCGCTAGACGACGGGGCCGGCGCAGAACGACCAACGGCACACCGCGAATGGTCGGCGAGCGTCAAGAAACGTCGCCAATGGCGGCGGGCGTTTCAGGCATCACTTTGCGCAGCAGTCTTAGCTGTATAGGGCTGCGAGGCGACGTCGTCAAGATGCTGCCTTCGCCCTTGTGAGATGGGTCGAGAGCCGGACCGGCCCAAGAAAAGTAGTAGGGGCTGCTGGGTGGTTCGCTGCCGCTGATCAGACTGACGCGATGATGACCTTCGGTCAATCGAGAAGGATGCGCCGCGGATCTTGCTAGCGACAATGATTGAGAAAAAGAAATTCGTCAGGCGCGTAGCATGCTGGCGATTGGAAATTACTCGGCCGCCGCGCTGCCGTCGCTGTGCGTCACGGGTTGTTCGCCGGCATCCTGCTTCTGCTGATTACGCCGAATGGCTTCATAGACCTCATTACGATGCACGGGCACTTCCTTGGGCGCTTCCACACCAAGGCGCACTTTGTCGCCGCGGATTTCCACGACGACAATCGTAATGTCATCATTAATAATGATGCTTTCGTTCTTTTTCCGTGACAGAACTAACATGCTCGATTCCTTCAGGAGGCACGTCCAAATGCCAGAGCCTACCTAGCTTTTGGCCCGAGGCTATTGTCCCATACCCGTGGGCCGACGGCCCGCTGCATAATGGCCGGGTATAGGCGCCGTAAAGGCCGACGGCCCCTCAATCCACTCTACGTGGTGCGTAGGTCTAGTCAAGGAAAGAACATGGCTCAATGCGGGGTTTTTCGCGCCGCTGCTGCGGATTTGGCACGATATTTGGCCATTGACCGGCACCTAATCGAATCGAGGGGAGTGTCAGGCTAAGTCGGCTGGCTGAGTGACTTGAGTGACGCAAGTTCTTAATAAGTAACAAGTTGTAAATCATGCGAACGCATGATGGCGACTCGCTTTGACGCCGGTATGCTAGCAGCGTCTTGTAGTGATGGATGACGAAACGGGCATTTGAGACCGATTCTTCCCATTTTAACTAATGCACCGATTCATCGGAGATTACATGACAATTTGGCGTCTGACTCAGCCAGATTCGGAAGCCGTCTTGAGCTTTTGGCATCAGTCTTGCCGACTCGCAATTGCACATCGCGAGTTAGCAAAATCAGGCGACGGGCGGTGCGCAATTCGCCGAGCTTCTCCATCGCGACCTGCAGCGCCGTTTTGTTGAAAGAGTAGCTCTCGGCTTGGTTGAGCGGTCGCGGCGCGCATAATAAACTTACGATGGTCGCCGTTTTGGCCTGTGGCAATTCGTTTAGCGCGCACAATGTTTGCGCACTTGCATTGGCGGTTGCGGCGGATTGTCGCCTCTCTATAATTAACTGCCCGCACTCGATTGTGGTGCGCGAGATTCGTCGCTTCGCAAATCGCGTCGGCCGCGGTCGCTATGATCGGCTGTTCCGGCGGGCCGATTTCGGCGAGGCGTCTGCAGTTGTCGCCGCCATTTATTTTATTGCAGGACGTGATTCTGGGTTTGGCTTTGTAGGGGAAGTTTCGGGCACTCGATGATCAACCAATTAAAGGCCGCGTGGCCCTGGATGGGCAACGTCGTGGAGACGGTGTACACCGTGGCGCACGGCATGTGGGTGACGCTTCGCACCTGGCTCAAAACGTACCGGCCCGAGCGCAAAGCGTTTACGGAGCACTTCGAGTATCCGGAGCTGCCGGTCCCCGTGGCAGCCCGGTATCGCGGCTTCCATCGCTTCGACCTCACTACGTGCATCGCCTGCGACCAGTGCGCGAAGGCCTGCCCGGTCGATTGCATTTACATCGGCAAAGAACGGGTCGAGGGCGGCAAGGGCTTCAAAGTCACCGGCTATACGATCGACTACACGAAGTGCATGTTCTGCGCATTGTGCGTGGAGCCGTGCCCGGTGGATTGCATTTTCATGGGGGCGACCCACGACTTGAGCTGTTACAGCCGCGACGGCTGCATTGTCGATTTCTCGCGTCTGCCGCTTAACGTGGCCTGGGGGCGCGCGACATTAAATCCAACCGCGGTGGCTGACTCGAAGGTGATCGTCGAACCGGTACATGGCGGGCCGAATCAGTAGAGAAGCTATTAGCTACTAGCTGAAAACTCTTGGCTAATAGCTAACAGCTAAGAGCTTCGAACACATGGCATCACCAACCGCAATCGCCGCGTACGTAGCGCTGTTCGCGCTGACCGGCTTTCTGTTCTTGTTTGTGAACTTGCTGGTAGGTTGGCTGGTGCGACCGCGGCTGCCGAACCCGGAAAAGCTTGAGGTGTACGAGTGCGGGGAGCCGACCATCGGCTCGAGCTTCGTGCAATTCGACCTGCGGTTTTACGTAGTGGCGCTGCTGTTCATCATTTTTGATGTGGAGGTTGCGTTCTTCTTCCCCTGGGCGGTTGTGTTTGGCAAGGCGACGCAGATGGCGGGTGCCCCGCCCGCCGCTGTCGCCGCTGCGGACGATGGTAATGCGGCCGGTGCCGTTCCAGATTTGATGGCAACACGGCTGCGGGAGCTTGGCGTCGCGGGACGTGGCGCCGCGGTTGAGGGCGGCGATATCGGCACGCTGCAAGAGTCGGCCCAAACACTGGCGCTGGCGTCGATTGCCGACATCGGGGTGTTTTTCGGCGTGCTGCTGGTGGGCTTTGCGTACGTGTGGAAGCGCGGCGACTTGGATTGGGTGCGTGCCGTAGCCCAAAAACGGGAGCAACCGGCGTATCGGGGACCACCTGTGCGCGCCTTGGAACCGAGCCAGTCGATCTTGTCGGCGTAAGCCGCGCGGAGAGCTCCGCTGCTAATTCCCCATCGTGCAACGTTGTCAGAACTATGGCAGGACCTTCACTCGTTGACCAGCTGAAGTCGAAGTTCGGCGCGAAGATTGCCGGCGGGAATCTCGAGAACATCGATCCCTGGATCGAGGTGACGCCGGATGGTCTTCTCGAAGTGTGCCGCTACCTGCGCAACGAACCAGGTCTGGCGTTTGATTATCTCAACTGCATCACAGGCGTCGATTATCTGCACACTGACGAGAAGAAGGCCGCCAAGGCCGAGTGGCAGCCGCACACCGAAGTCGTCTACCACCTGTTCAGCATGACGCATAAGCACAGCCTGGTGCTGAAGGTAATTTTGCCTCGCTGGAAGGACGACAAGCCGGGTGAGTTACCCGAAGTTCCGTCGGTTTCTGGGATTTGGCGCACGGCCGATTGGCACGAGCGTGAAGTGTACGACCTGAACGGCATTTACTTCACTGGCCACCCAAATTTGCGGCGAATCCTCTGTCCGGAAGACTGGGTCGGTCACCCGTTGCGCAAAGATTATGAGATGCCGCTGGAATACCATGGCATTCGAGGCCGGTAAGCGAGCCGTTTATGAGCACAATAGTCGAAGATCCTCGCATCATTGAATTTGACGTCCGCACGGACGAAATGCTGGTCAACATGGGACCCCAGCATCCCAGCACGCATGGCGTGCTGCGGCTGGTGCTGCGGACCGACGGCGAGGTCGTCTCCGAGGTTGTGCCGCACATCGGCTATTTGCACCGCTGCGCGGAGAAAATCGGCGAAAACCTTACGCCGCGGCAGTGGATTCCTTACACCGACCGGATGGATTACCTGGCCGCGATGAATATGAATCTCGGCTGGTCGCTGTGCGTGGAGAAGCTGCTCAACCACCAGCTTCCCGACAAGGCCCGCCACCTGCGGGTGATCATTGCCGAGCTGGGGCGCATCGCCAGCCACCTCGTGGGCATGGGGGCCTACGGGCTCGATCTCGGCACCTTCAGCCCGTTTCTGTACGCCTTCCGCGAGCGGGAGAAAATCCTCGACCTGTTCGAGGAAGCGTGCGGAGCGCGGCTGACCTACAGCTACCTCACCCCCGGCGGGGCGACGGCCGACCTGCCCCCCGGCTGGCTGCAGCGGTGCGAAGCGTTTCTCGACCAG
>DATFGJ010000491.1:0-4619 GCA_035249585.1 Lacipirellulaceae bacterium | reverse complement strand
TGGCCATCGTCTTCCGGGCTGTACACAGCCCGCTGCATCGAGCGCAGCACGGCATAGTTGACCGCATACTCTCGCGAGTCGCCCTTCACGGCGTCGAGCAACTTTTGCAGCTCGAAGCGATTCTCGAGGTTTTCGACCTTGAAGCCCAGTTCCTTCACGAATTCGGTGAGTGAGCGCATCTTGCGCGGATCGGGGCTACCGTGCACACGGCGCAGGAACAACAGGCCGGCGTCCTTAAGAAGCTCGGCGACCGCCTCGTTGGCCGCCAGCATGAACTCCTCGATTATCTGATGGCTTTCGGTGTTTTTTTCGAGGTGCGCGCCGGTGACGCGGCCGTCCTTGTCGAGGTCAATTTTCATCTCCGGCATGGAAAGTTCGAGCGCCCCGCGCGCGAACCGCCGTCCGCGCAAGATCATCGCCAACTCGTGCATCCGCACCAGGAGCGCATCGACTTCCGTTGTCAAATCGCGAAAAACGCTGGCCTGTTTCGACTTGCGCGGCGTCTTGACTTCGTCCTGCTGCGTTGGCGACAGCTTTTTGGCCACCAGAAACTCGTCGACCTCTTCATAAGTAAACCGCCGCCGGCTCTTGATTGCGCTCTTGAACACCTCGGTGTCGACGCGGGCGCCCTCCTCCGTAAACTCGATCATCGCCGTGATCGAATAGCGCACTTTGTGCGGCTGCAGGCTGGCCAGGTTGTTGGAAATGATCTCCGGCAGCATCGGGATCACCTGGTCGGGAAGATACACGCTCGTAGCCCGCTCATGCGCTTCGCGGTCGAGGGGCGTCTTAGGCTGCACGAAGTGCGACACGTCGGCAATGTGCACGCCCAACAGCCAGTGGCCTATGTCAGTCCGCTCCAGCGAGATGGCATCGTCGAAATCGCGCGCGTCGACGGGGTCGATCGTCACGATGGTCTGGTCGGTGAGATCGCGGCGGCCGCGGCCAACCGCTTCGTCAAATTTCTCGGCCTGCTTTCGCGCCTCTTCGAGTGCATCGTCAGCGAACTCGCCCGGCAGATTGAACTCGTAGATGATCGACATCGTGTCGACGCCCGGCTGGCCGCGCGGGCCGAGCACTTCGACGATGACTCCCTCGCCGTCGCGAACGTGCGAAGGGAAGCGGACCATCTCGATGAGCACTTTGTCGTCGGCCCGCGCGCCCTTCGCGCCGGGATCGCCCACGTAAATAGGCGTGGTGAAAATGCTGCCGTCGACCTGCACCAGGCCCATTCCGGCCTGTTCGAAGTACACGCCCACAAAGCGGTTCGTGGCCCGCTCCACAACGTCGATGATGCGACCTTCAAGCTTTCCCATGCGGCCGCGTTTTTCGAGCCGCACCGAAACGATGTCGCCGTTGGCGGCGTCACCAGTTTTGTCGGCCGGCACAAAGATGTCGGCGTCGCGGCCCGCGGAGCTTAAAGTCCCCTGCGGCCTCACGAAGCCGAAGCCGCCCGACGCGCGGCGAAACGTGCCGACGACGTGCTTGGAGTCGCGCGGCGGTTTGGTTTTCACCTTTCGCGCTGTGCCACCGGCGCTCGCGTCCAGCTCATTCGTGCTCGCGGAAGCGACCAGGCCGTCGGACTTGTGCGCGGATCGCGGCGCGCCTGCGAACACCTGGTGTTTCGGACCCCACGACAGCTCTCCCGACTTCACCATCTGCTTGATGATCTTCTTCAGCTCGCGCGCGCGTTCATCGGCCAGCCCCAACTTCTTGGCGATCACGGCCGGCTTGACCGGCTGGTAATCGGGACTCGTGACGTGCTGCAAAATTTTTGTGCGAAGATCGGGCATGGTTGATATGGCGTGGTCACGATGCGGGTAGCCAGCGACGCTGCTAATTTTCGTCCGAACCCTGAACCCTGAACCCTGCACCTTTGTAAAGCTTGCGGCCCAGATTTGTGTGATACTGCGTCCAAATGCTCTCGACATTGGGGCAGTCGACCATCAGCTGCGTGAAGCTGGCCAGCTTGGCGTCGAGATTATCGAGGTGGTGCAGGGCCACGGCTTCCAATGTCATGGGTAGTTTCGGGCTGCCGAACTCGTATTCGCCGTGGTGGCTGATCACCATGTGCTTGATTTCGGTGATGAGGAAGCGCGGAAACGTTTCGCCGGAAAGCCGCTCAGCTTCGCGGACCTTGTCGTCGATCATCGTCATGGCAAGCACCATGTGGCCCAGCAGCTGCCCTTCGTCAGAGTAGGCGATTTCGCGCTCGTAGGTCAGCTCGTCGACTTTGGCGGCATCGTGCAGGAAGGCGCCTACGAGCAGCTTGTCCACATCGAGCCGCGGATAGCGAGGGACGACAGCCAGCACCAGTTCCATCAATCCGAGGACGTGCTCCAACAGCCCGCCCTTGTACGCATGATGATTCTTCATGCCGGCCGGCGCGGTCGTGAACTTCGCCATGAATTCGTTGTCCATCAAGAAGCACTCGGCAAGGTTGCGCAGCTCCGGTGTGCTAATCGTGCGCAAGATTTCGGACAGCCGCGTGGCCATGCGATCGATTTCCTCGGAGCGCAGCACGAGAAAATCAGACTCGACGATTTCGTCCGGCCGGGCGCGGCGAATCGCGTTGGCAATGAGCTGCATGTTGCCCTGGAAGAGCTGCGTGTTGCCGTCGACGCGCACGTAGTCGCCATTCTCGAACGCGCGGTAATCGTTCTCGCTGGCGTTCCAAAGCCGGGCCGAAATAGCACCGCTGCGATCGGAAAGCTGCAGTTGGAGATACAGATTGCCGTTCCGGTTCGGGCGCAGCTGCTTTTCGGACGCCAAGAAAATCTGGCTGATCTGTTCGTTGTGGCCAAGCTGGCAAACGTATCGTCGGTCGGTCGTGGTAGACATGCGGCGGTGAGTCGGGAGCTGGGAGCGCAGAGTCAAGAGCCAAACATAAAGCCGCGACCGACCACGCCATGGTCGTGGTGCCCGTCGCGGCGAATTACCATTAGACAATTCTAGGGGAGTCGGCGCCGCCTCACAACCGAGTGCACGTGCCACTGTAATGAGTGCGATTTTCTCGCGTAGCGTGATGACGTAGAATGCGTGCCGTGTGTGGCCGGCGACCTTTTAGGTCGCGGCTATTGCGTAAATGCGCTTTTACAAGTTCTGGCTCTTGACTCTTGACCCTCAGCTCTCGACGCTTCCATGGCCAAACAACCATCGTCCGCGATCACACCCACGCGCGCTGAAAACTTCCCTGAGTGGTATCAGCAGGTCATCAAGGCGGCCGACTTGGCCGAGAACTCCGACGTCCGCGGATGCATGGTGATTAAGCCCTGGGGCTTTGCGATCTGGGAGAACATCCAGCGCCGGCTGGATGCCATGTTCAAAGCCACGGGCCATGAGAACGCGTATTTTCCATTGTTCATTCCCATGAGCTTCCTCGAGAAGGAAGCGAAGCATGTAGAGGGGTTTGCAAAGGAATGTGCCGTCGTAACCCACCATCGGCTCGAACCTGACGGCAAAGGAGGGTTGCGGCCGGCGCCGTCGGCCCGATTGGAGGAGCCGCTCATCGTGCGGCCCACCAGCGAGACGATCATCGGCGCCACATTCGCGCGCTGGGTGCAGTCGTATCGCGATCTGCCAATTCTTATCAACCAGTGGGCGAACGTCGTGCGCTGGGAACTGCGCACGCGGATGTTTCTGCGCACGACGGAGTTTTTGTGGCAAGAGGGCCACACGGTGCATGCCACCGAAGCCGAGGCGCGCGAAGAAACGCTGCGAATGCTCGGCGTGTATGCCGACTTCGCCGAGCATTCGATGGCGATGCCCGTGATCAAGGGTGAAAAAACGACCGGCGAGCGCTTCCCGGGAGCGGTGAGCACGTACGCCATCGAGGCCATGATGCAGGACCGCAAGGCGGTGCAAGCGGGCACGTCGCACTTTTTGGGGCAGAACTTCGCCCGCGCGCAAGAAATCAAGTTTCAAGACGCAAGCGGCAAGGAGGAATTTGCTTGGACGACTTCCTGGGGCGTAACGACGCGGCTCGTCGGTGCGCTGATTATGACCCATGGCGATGATGACGGCCTGGTGCTGCCGCCAAAGCTCGCGCCGGCTCATGTGGTGATCATGCCAATCTATCGTAACGATGATGAGCGCGGCGAAGTGCTGGCGTATTGTGCACGGCTCGAGCAAGATCTGGCCGCCCAATCCTACGCCGGCGAAAGCGTGCGCGTGCGGATCGATGACCGCGACATCCGCGGCGGTGAGAAGAAATGGCAATGGGTGAAACGGGGCGTGCCCGTCCGCGTCGAAATCGGGCCGCGAGACATTGAAAAACAAGGCGTCATGGTTGCCCGGCGCGATTCGGCCGAGAAGCCTCTCAGTTGGCCGCGCGAGCAATTGGTGCAAGAAATTTCCGAGGCGCTTTCGGGCGTCCAGCAGCACTTGCTTAACCGAGCCGGCGAGCTGCGCGAAAATGCGAGCGTGCGGATCGACAGCCTCAAAGAATTCGAAGCTTTCTTCACGCCGGAGAATGCCGAGCAGCCGGAAATTCACGGCGGGCTGGCTTATTCGCACTTCGTCGAATCGCCGGGTATGGAGGAGAAGCTCAAGGAACTCAAGGTCACCCTGCGGTGCGTGCCGCTCGAGGGCGAGGACGAACCCGGCAAGTGCATTTTCAC
>DATFGJ010000490.1:0-27706 GCA_035249585.1 Lacipirellulaceae bacterium | reverse complement strand
AAGAGTTGTTGGTATGACATGACAAGCTCCTAATGTGTTTAGCCGAAGATACGTATCATTAGACGCGGATGCCCTGGGCGGCCGCCATGCGGCGCAGCTCTTGCTCGATGCGAGCGAAGCGCCGTCGCGCTTCGGCCTTTTGTTCCGGCGTGGCGCGCGGCCGACTTCCGGGCTGAGCAGTTGCTTGCTCACTTTCGTCCTCCGTATCGGGCTCATTGTCTTCGACGGTTTGCCCGCCGGGCATGACGATCTTGAGCTTGCGGAAGTACAGGCTCTTGTCGTTGCGCAGGAAGCGGCGCGCGAGCTTGATGATCTGCGGCGGCTCGCCGGCGCTCTCTTCCAGCCGGAAGACGAGCGTTTTTTTCTGCTCTGGGTCCGGGGCCGCGAAGCCGTAGGTCAACGTGCGGTTGCTATAGTCGCCCGTCCGCTTGAGCAACTTGAAGAGTTTTTCCGGGCTGCCTTTTCGGGCCAGCACGAGTTTACTTGACTCGGGCGCCTGGGTATTGAGGCCGAAGCCGAAGCGCAGTTCCTTGCCGCTGCTCTTGAGCACTTTGATCATCTTGTAGAGATAATCTTTCTCGAAGAGTTTGTTTTCGTCCTCTTCTTCTTCGCCGTCTTCGCCGTTCTCTTCACCCGTTTTCTTGAGCTTCGCCTTGGCCTCCTCGAGGCGCTTGAGCTCCGCTTTGATCAGGCCGTCGTATTTTTCTAAGACAGTGATGCAGTCCTTGTGTTTCTTCTTGTCGAGCTCCTTCTTGAGTGTCTTTTCGGCCGCTGAGTTGACGTCGGCCAGCGCCGCCATGCAGGCGTCAAGCGACTTGGCATCGCTCTTCTTCTTTTGTTCTTCGAGAGCTTTTTCCGCCGTTTGAAGTGCTTTCTCCAGCTCGGCGCCCTTGATGTCGCTCGGCTTTTCGGTGTTCCACCATTTCTTGGAAATCTGCGGCCTATCGTTGGCTTTCATAGCGACATTCACTCCAAATGATTTGACAGAAATTCAACCGTTCGATTTTATTCTTCCGCATCCTCGAAAGTTTGCCCGCCGGGAAGGACGAGCTTGATCTTGCGAAACTTGAGTTTTGAATCGGAGCGGAGGAAGCGGCGCGCGAGCTTGACGATTTGCGGCGGCTCCTTTGCGCTTTCTTCCAGACGCAAGACGAGCGTCTTGCCGTCCTTCGGGTCGGGCATGGCAGTGCCGAACGTGATCATGCGGTTCTCAACGCCGGCCTTTTTGAGGTGCTTCTTAAGCCTCTCGGATTTGCCCTTTTTCGACAGAATCAGTTGACTGGCTTCGGGCGACTGCGGGTTCACGCCAAAGCCGAACTTGAGCGGCTTGCCCGTGCTCTTCATTATGCCGAGCAACTTGCACACGTTGGCCCGATCGAAGAGCTTGTCGTCGGCTTCTGCTTCATCTTCGTCTTCGTCGCCGTCGGGCAACTTGGCTTTTCGCTCTTCCAGCCGAGTGGTTTGCGAGCTGATGAGTTCGTCGAACTTTTCCAACACCCCGATCAATTCTTTGTGCTTCTTTTTGTCGCACTCTTTTTTGATCGTCTTGTCGACGGCCGATTTGAGGTCTTCCAGCGATGAGCATGCGGCGCCGATCGTAGCTTCATCACTTTTCTTTTTTTCGTCGGCTAACGCTTTTTCGGCGGTTTCGAGCGCCGCTTCAAGATCGGCGCCCTTGATTTCCGCTGGCTTTTGGGAGGTCCACCACTTCTTGGCGAGTTGCGGCTTGATGCTCGCTTTCATTTGTGGATCCGGAAACACTGGAGACGCGGCGCGCGGCTTTTGCGCGATGAGCACCGCGTCAGGATGAGGCACCGCACAATAGGCGGGCCGCAAGTACCTAAATTATTCGACAGTCAGCGACAAGCGGGGCACGAAAAACGCCCCCAGCGACTAAGAATAACAGCGGAATTGCTGATCACAAGCGGTCGCGATTCTCGAAGGCTTTTTCCGACGATTTTTCGAAGGCCGCCGCGCGGCCGCGATTGCAGTAAGTCCGGCGGCGCCCACCGGCGTAGCACGGCGGCTAATAGCCCGTCGCCCGGCAAGCGAACTCTGGCGCAAGTGTCCATGGGATCGAGGTCAACTAAGCGATATCGATTTCGCCCTTCCAATTGTCACCGCCCAGATCTTGGGGCAGGAAACCTTCAATGTTGAATTTTCCGGAGCCGAAGGTTTTGCGGAACTTGGGAACCCGCACGGCGTGCAGGAAGCCAACACCACCTGGCAGCTCCTTATAGGACTTGCCGATTTCAATTTGCAACAGTTTTGATTTGCCGGCCGGCGGTATGACGCGGACATCGGCCTTGAACTGGTCGATTTTCGCATCGCCCAGCGAGACGGCGACGAGTCTCAATTCGTCATTAGCCTTGTCGTAGCTGGCGATATTCTTCGCCTCGGTGTACCAGCGTCCTTCGGGGCCTTTTTCCACGAACGTGTGCGGCTTGCGGCCATCGGTACTCGGCTTCTCGGGCTCGTTCCCGCGGAGAGCGGCCCACGTTTGGTTGCCGACGATTCCGTCGACCAACAGGCCCTTATCCTTTTGAAACTTTCTTACGGCCGCTTCAGTCGCCGGTCCGAATTTGCCGTCGACTTCGAGGCCGAGAAGCTGCTGGAGATACTCGACCCATTTGTCGTCGCTCTTGTCGCCGCGGCGCAGCGTGGGTTGTTTCGACTCGGTCGGCGGCTTGAATTCGCCGCCTTCCTTCTCCAATATCTCGGTCAAGTCCGTATCCTGACCGCTCACGACTTCAACCACGCCTTTTCCCGGTTTGAATTTTTCGGCCGTGACCGTGTAGGGTTGCTTGCCGGGCGGCGGCGACGGGTCAATCGACGTTTTTCCATCCTTGCCGGTCTTGGCAGTCTTGCCGGCTACGTCGATCGTCGCGCCTTCCAGCGGTTGGTTGTTGGAACCGTCGAGCACGGTCACTAGGAACTTATTACCTGCAGCGGCGCGCTCCATAAAGATAGCCAAGTCGCTATCTTTGTCGGCCGGCATTTCCGTTACACCTTCGGAGGGCTTGAAGCCGTCAGCGGTTGACTTGAACCGGTGCGTACCAGGCGGAAGATCAAAAGTTGTTTTGCCGCCGCCTGACGTCTTGGACGACTTGTCGGCAATCACAACCGTTGCGCCGTCGATCGGCTTGTTGCCAGAATCTTCTAAAACGGTTACAGCCAGCTTACGCGTTTTTCCCGGCGGCGGGGTCACGCCGCCACCGCCTGAGATCGTGAACGAGACCGGAACGTTTTCTTCGCCCTGTCCGATTTGATTGAGCGATGTAAAGCCGGCATTGGGCGGATTGAACTGCGCCGTGACGCTATTCTTGGATTGCTCCGGGTTGTCCCATTCAATGCGCCAAAGCACATCTGGCGACCCGACTTGCCATAGCAGGAACCCCTTGCAACCTTCATCTTTTGCATCCTTGGCGTTCGGAGTTTCGACGGACACGAATTTAGTGGAGGCGCCGGGCGCGAGGGTCTTCGCAGGGAAGGTCATGAAGTCTCCGCGTTCGTGGCCCTGCCCGCCCAGGGTTAGCGTCAGCTTCGTGTCGTTCGTGATGGTGACGTGGCAGCTGGAGGCGGCGTCGACTGCCGGGGTCGGTCCGGGGCCTGGGCCTGGGCCGGGGCCTGGTCCTGGTCCTGGTCCGGGGCCTGGTCCTGGCGGCTGGGCGCCGCCGGTAAGCGTGAAGCGGTATTCGGCCGTGTGGCCATTGCCAAAGAGCATGTCGGGCGTGAACTTAGCTGCGTTGACACCCTCGACGCGAGTCTTGCCTTTGTTCTTTCCGGCAACCGGATTGCGCCACTCGATGAACCAACTCGTGCCGCCGTCCAGCATCCAGGCCATTTCGCCAATGGCTCCTTCCGTGGGAACATCGATAACGGGAATCGGCTCGGGGCTGGAGGCCACGAATTGGCCAGTTTCACCCGGCTTGATCGTATCGGGCGGCAGTTTGGCGAAGTCACCGCTTTCATGTTTGGCCACCCCGCGATGGAGCACGCGGTCGGTCTTGTTTACGACCGCAACAGCGCAAATCCGACGTCCGCCGCCGAGCTTCTTGATGACGTCCAGCACCGCCGGACCCCATGTGATCAGTTCGGGAACAAAGCGCTCGGTGGTGCCGGCGTCGCCGAGGGCCTGTTTATCTTTGAGGGCGGAGGCGGGCGCACCGCTACTACTCCCACTTGCCACGGGAGCGTCTAACGCGGCGCCCATTTTCTTTAACCAAGCGCGCTGTGCCGCATCGAGCGAAGCTGGCGACTTTGTTGCCGTAGCCATGAACGAGTTCCTGTTTTTTAACGGACGCGGCCGGGGGCGGCCGGTCTCAGACTTTCAATTCCCCGGCGATTCGTCCCAAGGCGTCCCCGAAGGTAGCCACGATGTCCAAGTCCACGAACGGATTTTCGTCGACGGCTTTCAGCGCCGGGTCGCGCTCGAGCATTTGCATCCACTGTGTGATGCCGGCCTTGGCTGCCGCAACGGAACGGTCGAATGCGGCAGCATCCGTAGCTTTCGATAGCGAATCGAAGTCCAACTTCGGGTAGCGATCGAGCATCGTCGCAAGTCGGTCACGCACAGCGACGACATCAGGATCGTCGAATGCGTTGAGCTCGCGGCGTAGCTGGGCGATCTGATCGGCGGCGCTCTGATTGGTACGATTCCAGATCTCGGCCGCCGCTGCCGCACTGCGGAGCCGCTGTTGCAAGTCGCCGGCTGCCGCGGGGCCACCGGCCGGAGCAGCCTGCGCGCCGCCGGCCGTTGGCGCGGCGCCTTCATCCTCGGTATCCGGCTCAGTGTCCTCGAAGGTCTGGCCGCCGGGCAGGATGAGCTTCAGCTTGCGGAACTTCAGGCTGCGGTCCGAGCGCAGGAAGCGCCGGCCCAGCTTGAGGACTTGCGGCGGCTCGCCCGCGCTCTCGGCCAGCTTGAACACCAGCACTTTACCGTCCTGCGGGTCGGGCAGCGCCGTGCCGTAGGTGATCAGCCGGTTGGAGAACTGGCCCGTCTTCTTGAGAGCTTTAAATAGCCGCTCCGGCTTGCCCTTGCGCGTGAAGAGCAGCTTGCTGGCTTCGGGGTTCTTGGTGTCCAGGCCGAAGCCGAAGTTCAGCTCCTTGCCCGTGCTCTTGAGGAGCTTGATCATCTTCTGCAGGTAGTCGGGCTGGAAGATCTTTTCGTCGCTCTCTTCCTCGTCTTCTCCCTCGGCAGCGTCGTCGCCGCTTTTCTTGAGCTTGGCCTTGGCCTCTTCCAGGCGCTTGGTCTCGCTCTTCACCAGGTCGCTGTACTTTTCCAGCACGGCGATTTGATCCTTGTGCTTCTTCTTGTCCAGCTCCTTCTTGATCGTCTTGTCGGCGGCCGCATTCACGCCGGCCAGGGCGCCGATGGCGCTGTCGATCGAGGCGGCATCGCTCTTCTTCTCCTGGTCGGCCAGTGCCTTCTCGGCCGCCGCCAGCGCCTTCTCCAGCTCGGCACCCTTCACGTCCGCCGGCTTCTCCGAGCTCCACCACTTCTTCGAGATTTGAGGCTTGTCGGTTGCCTTCATTGAAATACTTTCCTTTTTTGCGCTTCGTAGCAGTGTGCCGGCTTGATTCCGACACGTAGAAATCGATTGGAACGAGAGAATTCGTAACGCTATTTCGCTCCAGGGGCAGCATCCCGGGCGCAGGTTCTACAAGCTAGCGTCTGACAATGTACGGCGAATCCTTAAATGAGTAGTCCCATGACCGGTTATTGTACTGGTCCCATGCTCGCTCGTGAGCAGCGTCGAAAGTCTTCCCATCGGGCGTCCTCTGATAACAGATGGCGGCCTTGTCGTATTTGAGTTGCACGGTTTCTTCGGGGCGGTCGTCACCACTGCCTTGGATGCTCCACTCTTCCACGCGCACGCCCTGGAGGTGAATCATAACACTTGGGTAAATAAAACGTTTCTGCTGCTGGACGTCGACGGAAGCCAATACGTGGATATCTGCGCGAATGCCGCTGTCCACGCCTTTCTTCGACTTCCGCTCCTCCATGCACAGAAACATCAAATCGCAGGTTGTGGAGTCGACCTCCTTGGAAAGGGACATAGCACGAAAGACTTCGTCTTTTTTGTTTTTATCAGGGGATGAGGGAGCTCCCTTGCCTGCCGGAGCTGTCGGGCGACCGCTTGCAACAGGAGCATTGCCTCTTGCCGAAGCGCCATTCCCTTCAGATTCAGAATTTGCATTGAAGCCAAAATTGAAATCCTTGGCTGGAAACCAGCCATGCAAGGGATTCTCATATCCCTCGATTCGGCAACTTCCATTCATTTTGTCGCCACCCTGAAACTTGTATACCCGCGCAACTATCATCTAACGGATACCTCAAATCAGGAGGAGCCCTCGCGCCAAAGCTGCAATTACAGCCTCAACGTAATACCAATCGCGCGTGTGACTCTCGCATACGAGCCCCTGAATTTCTATTTACGCGGCGCTTCCACGGAGTACGCAATGAGACGGGAACAGCCGTGCGCCAGATCGCATCCTTCCGAGCACGTATCAATTACTTCCGGGGAAGACTGATTCCGTGATCCGGCCAAGGCTTGTTCGTGACGTTGTTCCAGGTCATGGCTTTGCTGGGTTCAAATTTCTTGCCGTCCGTGGTCGCGGCATACTGGAACGCAATCTTGTTGTAGTAAAACGCGACTTCCTCGGTGGGGCGGTCGTCGGCATCGCCGCTGGTGGACCAGCTTTTCACGAAGGTGCGATCCAGCTTGTACCACAAGTAGCAGAAGGGTTCGCCTTCATTGCCGCTGCCACCGCCGATTTCGACGAAGTAGATTTCAGCAGTGCCGAGCGAGTTTCCGTTAATCGCGAATTGCGCGAGCGTGGAAGAGGTGCTGTCCATGCTCTTGCTGATCGTGCATTCTTGCAATTCGCCGACGCCGATGTTGATATCCTCGGTACCGCCCTTCTCACCGCTTTCCTTCATTTCGCGTTCGACGCCGAAGCTGAAACTGTCGGCCACAAAACACTTTTCATATCCCGGTACTTTGACGTCGCCGCCAACACTCGGGATCATCACGTAAATCGCCATCGCTCAATCACCCTTTCGTTCTGATGGTACGCAGTTGCTGGGAAAATGGGCGCTTCATCCGCAGGGAGCTAGAAGCTGTTTCAAATCCACGCCCCGCCGTGGAGGTCGGCAAGTGGCAATCGGACCGCCGGTTCCATGCTCCCCGAGCCCTTCCCGTCACGGGAGGGGAGTTTTGAAACGCGCGTTTAGCGTCAAGGCGCAGTAGATATTCTTTCTTAGATTTGGCCGTGAAGTCAACTACCCGTTCCATTAGTGCGTCAAGTCGGCCGTTCGTACGAATGCCTTAGGCTTGTCATTGCGTATATTTGGTTATTCGACGCTCGGCTCGAGTTGGGGCGCGCCGGATGATAGAAAAATAGAAAAGTACCAGAACGGTGGCGGCTAAGCGGGTGCCCGACGCGTTCCCGCCGGTTTGCTGTCGCCACACGCCAGCCAAATCAATGGCCTGACATGCTTAGCATGAACAGGTCCCTTCCTCAATCCGACGGTGAATGGGATGGCACGCCCGATTTGACACCGCAATCACGACGTGAGGCGATCACAATCATGAGTCAAATTTCAAGCCAAGTTCAGTCGTCCAGGGTTCATTCTTGACGTTGTCCCACTTCATGTCGCCACCATTGAAGAACTTTTTACCGTCGGTTGTTGTGAGGTATTGGAATGCGATCTTGTTGTAATAGAAGGCCACTTCCTCCGTCGGGCGGTCATCCGCGTCGCCGCTTGTTGACCAACTCTTTATGAAACAGCGATCGAGCTTGTATCTCAAATAGCAGCTGGGCTTCGCTATAGGACCACCGCCGCGGCCCATCTCAACAAAATCAATGATTGCGGTGCCCAATGAATTCCCATTAATTGCGAACTTCGCCAATGTTGCTGACGCACGGTCCATGCTCTTACTGATATTGCATTCTTGCAGCTCACCGACGCCGATGTTAATGTCCTCGGTGCCGCCTTTCTCACCGCTTTCTTTCATCTCTCGCTCGACGCCAAACTGAAAACTATCAGCGACAAACCAACCGGTTTTCTCTTTGGCGTCCGGCGGCAGGGGGTCGTTTGGCGTATAACCAGCGATGGTGCAGTCACCGTTGACATGGTCGATATGGACCAGAATCATCGATCAACCCTTTCCTTTGCATGCTAAAGATTGACGAAAATCAAAGTTAATCGGCCCGTATGCGCTTGAGATCCGGCCGAGTCGCGCAGATGGTATTTTTTTCTGAAATGATGGGAAAAGTCAACTATCCTGCAGTGATGCATCGGGTCAAGCAATTAGACCGTGGGAGTACGGCCCCTGTACATAATGTATTCGCCGCTAAGTCGTAACTAAAGCGCGCGGATTTTGGAAAAGCTGTCAAAATCTCGCCGCATCGGTTTCCGCCGGGCTGGCATCTTCACAACGGCTTAGGGCCAGGGCTTCTGCAGTGCAGTTACAATCGAATCACTCCGCATCGGTACTCGCCGATTCAGTAGGTTCCCGACCCGGGTTTAATTGTAACTTGAGATGCTCGATCAACTTGCGGCGGCGGCGTTTGACCGCGTCGTAGGACTTGCCTAGACGTCCGGCAATCTCACGCAAGCTGTTGCCCTCGGACAACATCTGCCACAAGAGGGCCGAATCTTGGTCCAAGTTGGTCAAGGTGAAGTGCAGGCGCTTAATTGATTCCCGGGCTTCAACGATGCTAGCCGGGTCCTTCATCTTCCCGTCAATTTCCGCGGCAATCGTGTCCTCCCCGGCATAGCGGGCTGTTCGATCGTAATGACACTCTACGCGTCGCAAGTGCTTCGTGTAGTCCTTAAACCGTGCAATTAGAACTCGGTACACGAAGCTGCGAAAGCTGCAGCCACGCGGCTTGCCAATTTGATTGGTGTCGTATTTCTTGATGGCCTCGATCGTCCAGAAAACGGCGCTTTGCCGGGCATCTTCGGCATCGGAACGGCTTAGCCCGTATGAATAACCCAGCCAGCCGATGAGACGGTCGGTTTGCGCTCCATAGCGCACAATCAATTCGTCGCGCGCCGGGCCGTATTCGCACTCCTTGGCAAGTACGATCAAGGCCTCGTCTTCCATGACCGCCAGGTCGAGGTCGAACCAGATTTGAGCTTCGTCCTGCGGCATCGCAGTAACCCCTCAAGCGATCGGTTGCCGGAATTCAGCGTAGATGAATCAGGTCGATTTCGGAAGTGATCGCCATACTCCGGCGGGATGAAGCGGAACCCAGCAATTCACTTTGAAACTCAGTCGAACCTTCACGAGGCAGGACCACGGTGCCCTATCGCAACCAGCGTTTGCACGGCTCGGCCTGACTCGTTTCGCATCGAGTCTAGGCGGATGCTGTCAACCGTAAAGCCTGTACTCTCCATGACATGGCGGAGATAGTGCAAGCTGTGGCAGAACCTTCCTGAAAGATTGAGGCGGTAAGTGCCTTCGCCATCCATTGCTTCCAGCAAGGCGACCACCAGACCACCTGGTTTGAGCGACGAGGCGGCCGCATGGAAAAAGTCATTCAAGTCCCCCACATACGTCAGGACGTCCGCGGCCGTTAGCACATCGAAGCGTGCCTCGTGCTTATTCAGATACTCGGTTATATCCGCCTGGACAAGTTCATCGTAGACCGATCGATTCCGGGCCAGCTCAAGCATGCCGGCCGAAAGATCGACGCCGATCAACCGATCTGCCAAGTGCCGCAACACCGCGCCAACCAGACCGGTGCCGCAGCCCAGGTCCACGATCTGCCAGCCTCGAGTTGGTGTTTCCGACGTGCGTCGGACAGCATCCAGCACCAATTCGGGCCCGCGGTAATTCAACTTGCCAAGGTTCTCGTCAAAGTTCACGGCACAGCTATCGAACAGCCCCACGACGTACTCGGCCGATGCCTTTTTCATCTCGGAAGTGCCCAGCGCGGCACCCGCCAGGTGCTGGGCGATGGGATTCTCTGGCTCCTTTTTCAGCCATTCCGTGAAGACTTCGGCAGCCTGCACCAACGAGTTCGTTGAAACCAGCGCACGGCCGTATGGGTACAAGTAATCGGAGCCGGCCGGGTTCAACTGCCGGGCCCGACAGAACCAGACGACTGCTGGCTCGAACATTCCGCGTGCGGCGAAGCAAGACCCAATCTTGTTACATGCCTCATCGGAATCCGGCTTGAGCTGGTAAGCAGCGAGAAACGCACCGATGGCCTCTTCGTACCGTCCGAGCTCGCTCAGCGCCATCCCTAGCTCGTCGTGCAACCGGTTGTCGTCGGGTTCGGCGGCCACGGCGCGTCGCAAAAACTTCGCAGCTTCTGCCGCTTGCCCGGCCAAGCGCAGCGCTCGACCGTGCTCCCATGTCGAAGAAGTATTTATAGCCGAACACATCGGACAAACTTCATCCAGAGCTGGAGGTTGCGATCGCGAGAGTACCGGCACGGTTGCGACGAGCGAATTGACGCACGCACGGCGCTCGACTAGGATAATCGGCGGGTTTCTTGGCAACCCGATGAAAGCTTTATCCAGTCTAAGCAGGCAAAACGCGCTGTTGTCGGCCCGCGCAAGCCACTGCCAGCCCTGCGGCCGGCCGACGGCGAGCGACCTTCTTATTTTGCCAATCGGGAGCGGAAAATGAAACTCGGCTCAGTTTTTGAAGGCCTCTTGTTGAAATTGAGCGTGATTCCGGGCTTGGGGTTTCTCGCCTCGTATGTCTCCGAGTTTCGCGGGCACACGACGAAAATCCAACAGAGGGTCGGAGCCTACCGCGGCTATGTTCGCGCGGTGCGCGATGCCGGCGGTGAAGTCGCCGAGGCCGGCCGCGGACTGAAACGCGACGAAACGCCGGAAGACGAGGACGACTACGAAGAAGAATACGAAGAAGAAGACGAATCATATCTTCAGTAAAGACGCCGGGGCGAGCATCGCAGGGCCGGTCGAACCTATAATCTAAGCGAAATTCGCAATCGGGGTTGAGCGACTATGGCCGGTGACACGCCACGCGTCCACGAGGTAAAATCGCCCTTGCCGCCGGACGCCAACGGTGAGAGTCCGTTGTTGCTGCGGCAGCTCATCGCGCGGGAGGAGATCAGCCGTCCGTTCGAATATGTAGCCGACCTATTGAGTATGCAGGCCGTCATCGACCCCAACAAATTGTTGGGTAAATCGATGACGGTCCTGGTGCGGCTGGCCGATGGCCGCATCCGCTACTTCGACGGCCTGGTGAGTCATTTTTCATTCCGCGGCGTGGAGACCGGTTATGCCAGCTACCGCGCCGTGCTGAGGCCGTGGTTTTGGTTCCTGACTCGGAACGTGAACTGCCGGATATTCCAGGAAGTCTCGGTTCCAGAGGTTTTTGAGAAGGTCGTGAAAGACACGCATAGTTTTTCCGACTATCGTTTGTCGCTCAACGAGCAGTACAAGAAGCGTGAATACTGTGTGCAGTACCGGGAATCGGATTTCGACTTCATCAGCCGTTTGATCGAGGAAGAGGGAATCTTCTATTTCTTTGAGCACGAGGAAGGCAAACATACGCTGGTGCTCGGCGACTCGAAAAGCGCGTTTTCCGATATCGACGGGAGCGAGGCCACTGGTAGCGACATTCCTTACCGCTCCCCCGGCGAAGCATCGACCGAGCTGGAGCATATCTCGGAATGGCAGGTGCTTCATGAGTTTCAGACCGTCAAGGTGGCGCTCGACGATTTTGATTTCAAGAAGCCGCGCGTCGACCTGCTGAAGCAATCGTCGGTCACGCGGGATCATGCCCTGGCGAAGTACGAGTTTTTCGACTATCCGGGGCTGTATATCGAGGCATCGGACGGAGAAGCACTGGCGAAGGTCCGCGTTGAGGAGATTCAATCAAGATTCAAGCGGCTGGCCGGTATTTCAGATCACCGGGGAATGACGCCGGGCGTGTTGTTCAACCTGGCTGAATATCCGCGGGAAGGTGAGGATGGCGAATATGTATTGCTGAAAACTGAAATCGAAGTGGAATCGGCCGAGATCGAGCAGCTTCGGGCCGACGCGCGAAATCGTTTCGACGTTAAGTTTGTGGCGCAACCGGGCGACGATCCATTCCGCCCCCCGCGGCAAACACGTAAGCCGCTCGTCTATGGGCCGCAAACGGCGATTGTCGTTGGCAAAAGCGGTGAAGAAATCTGGACCGATAAGTACGGTCGGGTGAAGCTGCAATTTCATTGGGATCGCGAAGGCGAATCCAATGAAAACAGCTCTTGTTGGGTGCGTGTTTCGCAGGCCTGGGCCGGGAGCAATTGGGGCAGCATTCACATACCGCGCATCGGCCAGGAGGTTGTGGTAAGTTTCCTGGAAGGGGATCCGGACCGGCCGCTGATCACAGGTCGCGTATACAACGAAGACATGATGCCGCCCTACCCCTTACCGGACAATCAAACGCAAAGCGGTCTCATGAGCCGCTCGAGCAAAAACGGCACGCCTGAGTTATTCAACGAGATTCGCTTCGAGGACAAAAGCGGCGAGGAACAGATTTATTTTCACGCCCAGAAGGACTTCGAGCGCATCGTCGAAAACAACGACACGCTCAAGGTGGGCTCGAGCGAGGCCGAGGACGGCAGCCAAACCATTGAGATTTGGAAGGACCGCAAGGCGGAAATCAAGACCGGAAACGACTCGCTGAAAGTTTCGGCAGGCGAACGCACTGTTGAGGCCGCCAAGAAAATTACGCTCAAAGTGGGGGGCAGCACAATCACGATCGAGCCGGCTAAAATCTCATTGTCGTCGCCAGAAATATCGATTCAGGGCAACACGAAAGTGGCCGCGACGGCTCCCATGACCGAGGTTAGCGGCAGCGCTACGCTGACGCTCAGCGGAGGGATTGTCAAAATCAATTAGCAAGGCGCGTTGTGTCATGGTGCTTCGATGCTGATTGTTCTGCAGGCAACATCGGATGGAGCCCGAGCCAAGCGAATCCAGCTTCGCGCAAATCAAGTCGCGAAGGTCGGGCGGAGCGAGTGGGCCGACCTGAGCTTTGGCGACGATTCGTCGATGTCGGACGTTCAATTCGAAGTCCGCTCAACCGAATCGGGCTGCATCGTTCGCAACCTGAGCACAGAGTCGCCCACGTTTGTGAATGGCAAGGAAATCAAGACCGTTACCGTTCACGATGGCGATCAGATCAAGGCAGGGAACACGAAATTCGTCGTTCGCATCGAGGGGGAACGTGCGCCGGCCGCGCCGCCGAAAGTCGAAGCGCCGCCTCCGCCACCGGGACAACAGCCGGTGATGCAACAAACGACGAACACGAGGCCGGCGCAGCTGTCACTAGTTGCCACGTGTACGTACTTGGAGTTCGCCGAGGATGTGTCGACGCCGGCCGCGACGGTGAAGTCGCCGGACGAGCTAATTAATCAAATGGCGGCCGAGGGGAAGTTCTTGGATGCGCTGCGGCTGCGGGCCTACCTTTTGACGAAGCGCGAAGCCGTATGGTGGGGTTATTTGTGCGTGCGCGACGATTTGGACCAGCCCTTGCCTGGTGTGCAAATAGCTGCTCTTGAAGCGGCTGCCACGTGGGTCGCGGACCCGGATGAAAAGAATCGCCGTGCGGCCGAGGAGCGTGCCGCCGCATTAAAGTACTCCGGCGTCGGCGCGACACTTGCACTGAGTGCATTTTGGAGCGACGGCAGTATCGCGCCGGAAGGCAATCCGGAAGTCCGACCGGATGAACGGCTTACGTCTCAAGGCGTAGCCGCGGCCCTGATCTCAGCCGCATATCACGGCGATGCCACGAAGGCTACCAGCCGAATACACAGTTTTCTGAGCCGAGGAAAGGAAATCGCGGAAGCGAGAATCGCCTTGCCGAACGGTGACGTCGGACGCGAGTGAATCCCTTTCGGCTATTCCTCGGGCGGCGGCTCGGGCGGAGGAGGTGGAGGAGGAGGCGGCGGAGGGGCGGGCCCGCCAATTAAGACGGTCGGACAGCCGGGCCCAGTGATCACCCCGCCATGGCCGGCCAGGTCGGTAATCCGTGCAGCCGGCTGTCCGGCGATCAGGACCGGCGGCGATCCCGATGCGATTACCCCTGGTGGGCCAGCGCACGTTGTCGGGTCGCCCAGGCGCGCGGCAACCAGGCCGCCAATCAACACAGTCGGCGCGCCCATCGCGATCGGGCCGCCGACATGCGGCACCAGGCCCGTGAAGGCCGGGCAGGCGACCATATCGGTGACTCGTGCGGCGGGCAACGACATAACGACTCCTTCTACAATAATTGTTCGGCGGTCGAATCGAATTGTGCCGAGTCGCGTAGGAACTCGTCAAGCAAATTTATTCGCCACCGATTCCAACCGCAGTTTGCCTGCACGTTTGGATATCACCGGGGACTGGCCTGAGATGCGCACTGCGCAATACCCACCGTCGAATACTAAATTTGCCGGTTGCCCGGTCGTGTGATACTTTGGATGCGACGCTTGTTGGCCCTTGCACCACCCATCAATCAACAATTATGCCAGCGTCTGCACACAAAGATCGAATCAGAGATTCTTGGCAACGTGGTGGCCTGGAAGGAACGCAGGCTCGAGTCTGGCTCATTGTGCGGCGGACGACTGCAACCCTGCTTGTCGTCGGTCTGGTGAGTTATTGCGCGTATTTGCTCTGGGCGCTGCTTTGGAATCCAAAAACGTACTTTGTCCATCTTACGGCCAGCACCTATCGGCCCTCGGGGGGTCAACCTCTGCAATTCGCCTATGGCGATTTCGCGGCCTTCAAACGGCTTGCGCCGGCTTTTGCAGGCGAATCCTTTCCAGAATCACTGGAACGGCCACTTACATGGCCAAAGTTTCAAGAAAAGCTGCGGGCGCTGGCTAAAGCAAATGTCCGGGGCAAGGACCGTTTAGTCGTTTACCTCGCCGCGCATGGGATCCTGGAAGGCAAGCGGGCGAAGCTTCGGTTCGAACCGGACGTTCGTGTACCTGTTTCCGATGTCTTGGACGAATTGAAAGCGTCCAAGGCTGGTACGAAACTATTGATCCTCGACGCGGGACAGGATGGGTACAATCCTCGATCCGGGATCTCATTCAGCGCGTTTCCAGCGGCATTGCAACAGGAAATCGTCGCCGCGAATGATCCCTCGCTATGGGTCCTTTGCGCGCATTCGTCGTTCGAGCGGTCGCATGTATCGCCGAAGGCGGGCGGCAGGTCGGTGTTCGGGCGATTCGTTGCGGAGGGCTTGGCTGGATACGCGGACGAAAACGAAGACCGAGTGGTAGGGCTGGACGAGCTTTATGCATACGTGCAGCCAAACGTTACGGAGTGGGTTAGCTCGGCCACCGGGAAGAACGAGTCGCAAACCCCGCTGCTGCTGAATTGTGATGGCAGTGATGAATCCGCGGCAAAAATCGATTTGGTGTCGATACGCGCATTGCCTTCCTTGGAGGAGTTGCAGGCGAGCGACGACGCGAGCGAGCCACAGCTCGACCTTCAATCGGCGGCATTTGAGGCTGTGACCGAGAATACGCCTACCGCTGCAAGCGCCATGTTGGCTCAGCGCCGCGGGGAGGAGTCGGCTGGTCCTGGGGGCGGAGATTCTGAACCCAACGGGGCTGGCGGCCAAAAGCCTGCCAACACCGGCGCGGTCGCCTCCCGAACGAATACGTCAAGTGATGGATTAAGATTCCGCGACCAGGCGCTCGTAGAGCTAGCGAAAGCCTGGACAGCGGCGGCTGAACTTGAGTCTTCAGACAAGATGCCGACGCCGAGCGCCTATGCGCCGTCGGTTTGGCGCGCACTGGTCGATCGATTGCTATGGTTCGAGTATTTCTGCGCGGCCGATTTTCCATCGAATGACGAAGCCATCTGGCGCTCATCTGTCGCTGAATTGCAAAGCATCAACCTCTCATTTGCGGATTTCGATAGCGACGAGAACATTCCGGCCAGCGGCAATCTAGTCGACCAGCTTCGACTCGCGCGCTCGCGGCTCCTGCCACCGTTGCCAATCGAGCAAACGCCGCGGCAGCACGTGTCACTCGCGCTTGTGGAATCTGCGGCCCAGTATTACGGAAATCGACCGCTTCCGGAGAAGATCAGCAAGATCATCCAGCTTGGCAGCGAGTACGATTCTGTGGTTCTGACTGGTGACGACCCGACGCCGGTCAAATTGAATGAACTGCTCACTTCCAAGGCGGAAGAACTCAAGGAAATCGCAAACTGCTACGAAATGCAAATTTTAGAACTTCGTGACCGGCCGAATGTTCCCTGGCACTTGGCAAGAATAGCACTGCGTGCCCGGCGCGTAGGCGAGAAGGCCGCGGCAAACCTCTTGTGTGGCGATGGCTGGGCTCGTGCGGCGATTGAAACGGGCGACCGCCTGCGATTGGAGGGCGAGCGCCTCATTCGCGACCAAACCGATCGAAATTGGGAACAAATCGCACGAGACAGCCTCATTGAGGCGCTAAATCAATATTCGCGGGCGACTGAAGAGCTGAGGGCGGTCCGCGACATCATCGACGCGCGCAGCGCTCTCCTCAGTCGGCTGCCCGATTATTTTCGCTGGGCGCATTTCGGACGCGCCGATAGGTCGGGAAATTCTCCCAAAACGGAAGATCTCGAAAAAGTCGTTTCGTTGTTGGCTCAGGCCGGCAAAATCCTCTCGCAACCCGGCAGCGAGCGTATCGATGAGTTGGCGAATTTAAGCGCACGACTTGGTGAAGCGCGCGAGTCGCTGGAGCTGCGACTGAAAGCCTCTAACGATCGATGGCGGATTGAAACTGTGCTGAGGACTGCCCTGCCCCCCTTCCGCAACCGGCGCCAACTTCGACTTGACCTGTTGCGAGGCGGCAAGGAGGACGCTTCCGATTTCACGCGCCAGCCGCCGAATTCTGCGGCCTTTCAGGCGCTTCCAATTGACGAGCGTCGCTGGTCGGCAGAAAGGGACGAGATCGAGGCCGAGCTCGAACTGGCTCGCCGAGCTGGCTTCAACCGGGAGGGCATTGAGCTGCCGCCCAGTCTGGCGGGCACAAAGTCCGCAGATGCGCCTAAAGTGCTGGCAATTGACCAACACTACAATGATCTCTTTGCCGCATCCCCAAGCGCATCGATCAATGCCGAGGGGCTTACAGATTCCAAAAACCGGCCAGATGCGCTGGTCCGCCTGCGCGGCCAAATGCGCGATTGGTTGCTAAGCGGCACGGAGGAGGACGCTGCTGACAATCTGCAAGCCGGTGATCTGTTTTCGCTGCTGAATCGCGCCGCGTGGTATGACCTGTTGGTCTGGCAAAGCGCTCGGTCGCGGCGGGCTTTGGACGATGCATCTCCGGCCGAAGAGCGCACCTTGCCGCTTTTGAGAGATACTTATCGAAAACTCGCTGGCGCGATTCAAGGTCAACCGAAATTGGATTCGATTGCCGAACCGCAATTGACGTTGGATGCCGCGAACGAGATTCACCTTGTCAGAAAGGACAAAGATGAAGAGAAATTGACATTGCAGGTCACGTCGTCAAGCGCGACTGACATTTGGCTAATTGCCGAATATGATAGCCGCGTTTTGGAAGTCGACGGGAAAGGAATCATCAAGCAAGAGGAATTGCGCCGCGCCGCTCGCAATTCCCGCGCTGCACAATTGGAAGAGGCGCTTTACCCTTATCGACCCGACATTGTCGGCGCGCCGATGACGGCGCTATCGGCCAACAAGCCGCACCCAGTTGAACTCACGGTGCGACGGCGCACCGACGAGCACGGTGACACTAAGTTGATACTCAAAGCGGTTTCGCGCGATGCTTACGTCCGCCGGGAAGTGGCCGTGGGGATGCCGGGCAAGGAATCGTTTCACCTGGCGGTTGAGGCGCTTCCGGGATTATGGAGCGAAAGGGACGGCGGCGTTGTACTGCACCCATTGCCGAACCGGGTCGATCACTTCGTGTTTCTGTTATCCAATCGAGCGAGCGTGAAAAAGACGGTGAACGTGAGCTTTATTGTGCCTGAACGCATCCCGCCAGGCGATGGTGCTGGCGCCCTGCCGCGCGGCGCGCCGGCCCTCGGGGAGGCGAACGCGATTCTGGCCGAATATAGGGGCGAAGTATTAATACCTCCACTCCCAGTCGAGGTGCCCGCGTCGGGTGAGGCAGTTCGTTTCAAGTTCACTCCTTCGCCCGATCAGAAACTGCAAGCAAACCTTCTCCCTGCCGATCCAGCGGCCCCCGACAAGCCGCCTAAAATTAATCTGCCCTATGGGTTAGTCGTCGTTATTGAGGAAAAGGTAGTTATTGAGGGTGTGGAAACAACGCGAAAAACGTTGCGGCGCGTTCTCATCGAACCGCAGCCGCCCCGATATTATCTCGACGCCATTGCCGACATCGATGGGGCCGGCAACGTCGCCATTCGGGTGAGAGCTACAAACACAGCTGTCATTCCTTCCGACGGCATCAGGATTTCCGCGAAGATAGAGGGCATCTCTGATCAGTTCGAACCCAAGTTGAACGGCGTCATTGCCGCTCCAACGTATTCCGCAGAACTAACCGGGCGCATCGCTGCTGATGCGGCCAGTGAACTGAAAGCGATAGTCGACGTTGGTGACTATCCTAACGCCTATCCTCGTGCATTCATCTTTCACATTCGGCGCGGGTCGGCGCGCAGCATTTCACCTGCAACAGGCACCAGGGAGGTGCGCATCGTAAGTCCCGAGCCCAACAAGTCGTTCAAGGCCACGCCGCAGGCCGTCGTTCCTGTGGTACTACAGGTCGATGCGCCGCACGGCGCCTTTGCCGCCGGCAGCGAAGTTCTTGTCGGCATCGACAGCGACAGGGACCGCGGGCTGGGCGATGAAAACATCCAACCGCAGCGTCTATTTGCTGACCGCCAGGTCAACGTCGATGCGACGAGCTTCGCTCCAGACGGGACGCTGACGCTAAATACGCGGATCGGGGATTTTTCACTGAACCTAACGGGCAATGCCAGCGAGTCCCCGGTATGGGTATTGAGTCAACTTCGGGTGCCGAAGCAGGCGCCTGAAAGCGATTGGGTCGAAATTAAACTCGACGGCTCCCCTCCCGTTGTGGAGCGCGTCCAGCTGCGGCCCGGCCGCGAGATAGAAGCCGGAAAGGACCTGGACGTGATTATTTCCACGCGCGATTTGAGCCGCGTCGTGAAAGTCGAAGCCACGTTTGAAACCTCGTCAGCCGGCAATAAGGAAAGCCCGACAGCGGCGCAACCCGTCAACGACACGCAATGGGTCGCAAAACTGAAGACCGATGGGCTATCACCCGGTACGCAGCATTCCGTGATTGTGCGGACTACGGACGAAGTCGGCCACGTGGCCGAAGCGCGATCGGGCGCGGTGCAAGTCGTCGCAAAACGGGGCGAAGCAGACCAGGCAGCCGAGCAGCTCATGCAGCGCAAATCGGCCGATATCGACGGCGTGGTGTTGTTCCAAGGGAAAGCATTGCAAGCGAAGGTGCAGTTCGATCCGCCGCTTTCGCCGCCAATCGCGCCGGTTGATACCAACGAGGCCGGCCGATTTACCATTACAAAAGTGCCGCCAGGCAAGCACACGCTATGGGCACGGGGCCAGAAGAACGGCTATTTTCGCAACGCCCGGCAAGAAATCGTGGTGCCCGCCGAGGGGTCGGCGACGCCCATCTCTGTGACCCTGAACGCCAAGTGAAAGCACTTTTGCCGCCATGGCCTGCACTTGAAGACACTGGTTCAATCGCTACAACCCTTGAACTTTGACCATTCGATTCAACCTTGCAGCAACCGTACGCCGATAATTTTCCCGAAACCTCAAAGTTTCCACGTTTCGACGCTTCCATGACGCTATAGCACGGTTGCCAGCATGTTTGTTCAGCGGTGGTCATCCAGGACGGCTCTTGTGGTCTTGTCGGCGCTGGCCGGCTGCGCCACGGTGCCGCCGGAGCCGGCGCTGCCGCCGACCTCACCGGCCGATTTGCTGAGGGCGGCCACAGAAGGTGACACAACCGCCGTCGCAATTACCGCGCCTAGCAGCCCGCATCCCACGCTGCCGGAATTCTTAGGCATTCCTCAGTGTTGCGCGGCGATGCAGCGATGCTGCAGTATCACGGCGAGCCAAGTCGCCTTTTGTTTCCCAGGCCTGGCCGGTTTGTTGGACGGGCTTGGTCCGGTGCTGCCGCTCACCGACCCAGCAAACTTGTCAGATTCTGCGCCTACGGCGGTGCAGACGGCGGCCGAAATCCAGGCGCAAGAGGCCCAGGCTGCGCAAAAGATTGCGGCGCTACGTTACTTGGCGACGATCGGCTGCCGCGGCTGTTACGAGGGCGTCGAAGAGGCGTTTATCGCTGGGCTCGAAGATTGCACGGAAGAGGTGCGATGGGAGGCCGCCAAAGCGCTACGCGATACGACAACGAACGCTTGCCAGCTTTGCAACAGCGATAAATGCTGTAGCGAGAAGATCCAGAAGAAGCTTCGCGAGATGGCATTTGAGACCGACGATTCAGGCTGCCCGAAAGAACCGTCCGACAGAGTCCGGCGCCAGGCGCGCCTGGCACTTGAGGAATGTGGGCCCACGCCTCCTGCTCCTCAAGCCGAACCCGTGCAGGTCCCTGAGGAAGGTCCGGCCGAAAGTCCTGAGGAGGGTCCACCGGAACCCGTCGAGGGCGAAGAAGAGGCGGAAGGACCGCTGACGAAGAGCGGCAACTCGATTCCAGCGGCGGACGCATCCACGGCAGAAGCCACGGCGGAGTTGAGCGGCACATCAATCAACTCGCGGCCAACACTTCACCCGCCAACGATCCTTGACCGCCAAGCCACGCCCAGCGTGAACCAATTGCCCGTCTATCCCTGGTCAATCAAGCGATGATTAATGCCCGAGATCGTCGTCTGTTGGCAACGAATTAAGTTTCGCTTGGGAATTGCGGAAAGCTTGCGAAGCCACATTCCGCTTCACTCTTGCCGGCATCGCCAAGCCGACATTGTGCGATTTGCACAATATCTTTTACCGCTCCTCCTCTCCCGCTTGTCGCCGGCCGTCGAATAGGTGTATGTTCGGCGTAGGCTCGCGGGAGCCTTGATCGGCCGCCCGCGGTTCGTATCTGCTATAATCAGTGGCTGGTGACCGGAGCCTGGCAAGCTGCCGCGGCCACCTGTATCTCGTTGATTGGGCCAGCACCCAAATCGGCCACCGACAAGATCTTGTGCGACTTCCATGAGCTGGAAATCCCGTTCCAACGGTATTCGAACGAATCGAGGCGGCCGCACCGGAACGAGCGCCGCACGGGGCCAGGCGGTCCCTCGTTGGCAGGACGCCGGCGCCGCGTCTGGTCGGAGTCGTGCACGTAGCCGAAGTCCGATAAGCCGCTGGTTGATCACGACACTAGTCGGCGCCGGTCTTCTCGTGCTACTCGTCGTGTTAATGCTCTTGCGCGAATGGCGGACCGAGGTAATCATCCTGACCGCAACGGACTACTCCTTGCCTGCTCCGCTGAACCCATGGGCCGTCGAGGACGGCAACGCGTTAAAGGAATTGCAGCAAGAAAACCTGACGCCGGTTACGGACATTACCGACAAGTGGAGCGCACAGCCCAACTTAGCCACCTTGCTACAGTTGTTGGAAGAAGAAATCGAGGAAACCAAGGCGCCGCTGATCGTCTACATCAGCATGCACGGCATCGTCAATGACGAGCGGATGCCGTGCCTCCTGCCGCCCGGAGTTCGACCAGCTGAAACGACGAAACTGATCCCAGTCCGGCGCATTTTGGAGCACATCAGTCAGTTGGCGGCAGCGAACCGGCGGGACGCGCTGGTGATCCTAGACTGCAACCGGTTTCGCGCCAACTGGAATCTGGGAATCGTGTACAACACTTTTACCGAACGGCTGCAGGAGGTTCTCAAGGCAAATCCTGTGTCAAACGTGGCCGTATTGTGCTCGGCTGGTCCCGGCCAGGTGAACTGGGCATCGGCCGATCTGCAAGGTTCGTCGTTCGGCAGATACCTGCAGCTAGGTCTCGCCGGCGCAGCCGACTCCGGTGAAAGCGCCAACGGCGACGAAGCCGTATCGTTACATGAATTGGTGGCTTATCTTCAGCGCGAAGTGAACGCCTGGTCCGAGTTCAATCGAGGCGAGCCTCAAAAGCCGTCGCTTGTGTCAGGCGAGGCTGAGGACTTCCACGTTGCATATAACGTTCGAGATAGCCAATCCCCTGAAGGACTTGTAAGCAAGTTCTACGGGCAGAAGCGAGCGGAACCAGAAAAACGATCCGAAATCGCGGCGCTTTGGGCCCAACTCGACAAGCTTCGAACGCAGGGCCTACTGCGGCAGGATCCTTTAGCATGCAGAGACCTGGAATTCAGCCTGCTTCGGCTGGAGGAGCTTTGGCAGGGTGGTTCAGCGTATCGCCAAAGTGCCGAGTACGAATTGACTTTGCTGCAAGACAAGCTATCTCGGGCCGTCGAGCAGAAGGAGGCTGTCGCAGATAGCCGCTCCGTTTCCGATCATTTAGGCCTCGGCACCATCGGCGTCGCGGCACACACATTGCCAATGGCCGAGTACTTTGGAACATGTGACGCGCAGCTGGCAGAGCGCATCGGGCGACTATGGCGCGATCCGGCCAGATTGGCCGGCGACCGTGCCCCGTTAGAAAGCGCGACAGATGAGCCGGAGCTGGAAACGGCCAGGCAACTGGCCGAGATGCAGCTGCTCCTGGCAGCTCGGGATCAAGGCGTAAATTCGTTATGGCAAAGCCCAGACGCGCTGACCAGCGCTCTAAAGCTTCGCGATCGCGCGGAACAGCTCGCGGTTCCACGCGGAGCGAAAGGACTCCCCGGCGACGAGCGCGCCCATTACTTTGCTCGCCATGCGCTGAATGCAGCGGACGAGCGGCGGCGTTTGGTGGAAGATGCCTTGTTCATTGGTCCGCGCTCCGGTCAGGGTTTCGCCGAATTGATGACTGAGGCCGTGGAGCTTTACGACACAGCCAGCGAGGTGATGCAGGAAGCCACCGCCGCGTACACTGTTCGCGATGCGGCATTTGCTGAGGCGCCATACCTCGGATGGTGGCTGTGTGGTCCAGCCAACTTGGAGATTCCAGACCGGAAAGCTCTCATCGACGAGCTGATCGAATTGATCCGGCAATCGCGCGCCTTGAATCAGGCAATTACGTCGCCTGAAAAACTCGGCGAAGCAGGCGCTTCGCCTGAGCCGAGCGGCCTCGCCTTCCAGCACCTGACCTCCGCCGCGCTGAAACATCATCAGGCGCTCAAAGAGGCGTTCAAGCGAGTATGCGAGGACTTGCTCGGCGCAGGATCGCAAGGGACTGCCGGATGGACAGCGTTGGATAGCGCCCTTACGACTCCGCTGATCCCGGCGAGTCAGCGAGGTGAATTGCTCGCGAAGCGGGATGACGTCGCCGAGCAATTGTTCTCGCGATATTCGGAGACGAAACAAGCGGCAGATAACGCGCCAGCCGGCAACGATACCGGCGAGAGGAACTCAGCTGTCGGCAGTGATTCTAGCGCTACCTACCTTGAAGCGATGCAGTCCTGGGACTCGCATCCGCTCGTGGAGATCTTACCGGGAAAAAATCTGGAGTCCGCAAAACTGAATCTCGACTGGTGTGACGCTGTAGCGAAGCACGTCCGCGGTCGCCTGGCCAGGCTTGCAACGGATGAAGACGACGGAGCGGGCGCGACGGGACGCGCTGGCGACGACATTTTCGCCGACCGCCAGCGTTTGAGCCGCGCCGAATCCGAGCTGCGCGCGTCGGCATCCTTAGGGTTCGGCTTGGGCGGGTTCAAAGTTGACCCCATCATCGCGCTTCGCGAATTCGATCTTCGAGCGTTGCTTGCATGGCATGGCGAGCGCGCGATGGAAGACTTTTGGGGCGATGAGACCGGTCTGGATGATCCATTCTTCGTCCGCGCCGCGAAGCATTATTTTGATGCGGCCTCGAATCTTGGCACGCCGACGCAAGCCTTCCAGCCGCATATCCGCGGACTGCAAGAAAGACTTGCCCAACGCGAAAAAGCCAAGCGCGAGCGGGTTCAGCTTCAGGCCACGCCTAAGCTCGTGGACGAGGAATCGGGCGACGTGGAGGTCCAGATTGACGTAAGCCCGACGCGCGCGAGCTATCCAGCTGGCCAGGCGGCTATTTACCTAAGAAACGAAGAATCGCGGCAGCGATTCAAAATCGAGCCGGCATCTGCCGCCGACACCGTTTTGCAATATCCTCCAAGGAGCGAATCAGAAAGCTACGCGATAGCGATTCGCTCGGCTCCGAGAGATCAGCCGCGGGCGGAAGCTGTTTCTTTTTTCCGTGGCCAAGAGGTTACGGACCCGTTTGAAATGCCCACGTTTGAGGGCGTGCGCATTGTCTATGCGCCGCACAACTACGTTAGCCAAACCATCACCCTCTCCGGCGACGATCCGGAACAGCTATCGCTGGTTTTCATTCTCGACTGTTCGAACAGCATGGCGGCAGAGTCGAAAATCCAAGCCGAGCGCCCCGAAACGCTGCAACGACTCGTGCTGGCCGAGAACGCTTTGATTACAATGCTCCGGGATATCGCAGATCGAAACGCCGCCGGCGAACGCACGCGAGTCGGCATTAGATTTTTTGGACATCGATTGGCGTGGTCCACGACTGATCTCAGGCCCCCGCCTCCCGGTTGGACTTCGAAGCTTCTGTCTAAAGACAAGTATCCAGGCCGCAAGCCGGAAAAACCACATCCAGCCGTGGACGTCGAATTGGTGCAACCCTTAGGCGAATTTGACGATGGAGTGGCTAGCGATATCGCGACACTGCTTGAGTCGGTTGATCCGCACGGCGAAACGCCGCTTTACCTCGCCTTGCTGCTGGCGCTAAACGATTTCAATAGCGACAATCCGTTGACTCGAAAAAGCATCATTGCCATTACGGATGGGCAGGACTACCAATTTCCACACCGCGATTTTCCACCGCCAGTAAAGATAACGCTTGACAGGCTGCGTACAGAATGGGAAGGGCGAGGGGACAAGAAGATTCCGGTTCACATCCTGGGTTTTGACATCGCGCCGGAGGAATCGGCTATGGCACAAACCGAGTACAAGGAAGTGGCCAGGTTTAGCGGCGGGTCCTACACGAAAATTGGATCAGGCCGTGAACTGCTCGAACACCTCCGCGCGCATTTGAATGTTGACGGCTACACCGTCAACGCACTGCCGCTTGACACAACGAATCAAAGCCCTCCGCAGCCGGTTAAGCTCGGTACGCCAGTTGAGATTTCAAACATTCCCCTTCCGAACGACTTTCAGGTTCAGTTCCGTGACGTGCGAAAGCCGGTGCGGCTCGAAGGAGGCGAGGCAATTGAGCTGCACGTGGAGAAGAAAGGCGCGGCTCCCGACATTGTCGCGCATAATTACAACGGTCGCTCGCCGCTGCCGGAAGTAACATTCCTGACAAACGGCGCCGGCGGCCAGTCCGAATACATCCTGCGGGCACACCTGCCGGTGCGCCGGCAGGGATCTGAAAACGTCGTCGAATTCCCAATCTCCTTGCAGCGGGACACGAACGCATCCCATTTTACGTTCCGGCCTGCCGAAGTATGGTTGGAAATCACTCCGCTGAGTGTCGACGGTGCCGGCCAAACGAAGCCGCAACAGCCCTACGTATTCTACGACACTAATTTCGAGCCCTATGAACCGGTCCCTGTAGTTGTCTGCCCGACAATGGACTGGCGGAACTGGCCTAAAGCCCAAATCAAATTCTGGTGTAAATATCGCCGCACGGAAGCTGTACTTAGAATTGGCCTGCGCGACGCGACGTATCGAACTCCGCAAACAGTTCCTGATGTAAACGGTGTTCAAATACGCGTCGAGACTTCGCCGCCTTCGACGTCAAGCGGCGTTTATCGCGTGTATGTGGCCGAAAAGCACAGCGCGGAATCACCGGGTGTCGGCGACGCACTGCGCGTTCAGTTTCTGACGCACCCGGACTGCAAGCCGTTGCGCGTGCGGCACCAATTCGACAGCGATGCAGGACTAGCGACGCATTCGTTCGAGTTTCAAGAAAGTGATCGCGAGACGATCGAGAATTACGACGGCAGCCAAATTTTTGTTACGCTAGCCCGCGACATCAAGGACGGCGCGCTGCAATTAGCGGCAGATTCAGCGATCGAGGTGCCCGTGCAGCCTGCGGGCGGTTACCATACGACGGGAGCTGTATCCACCGGCCGCTAGGCGTTCGAACGCGCATTTGCAGCAGCCGATTTAGCGCTGTTTAATCAACTATGGGCTGCTTGTGTGCGCAAAGCTTGTCGGCGGCTCTGGAAGCGACGCTCGGCATGCCGCCCATTTCCTTGTCGCTTCCGTCGTTGCCCTCGCTGAATGCAAGCGGCCTGGCATCGGCCAGCGCCTTGGTCAGCGCCTCGGCCCAATTGTCGGCCTTCGCCCAGCTGCCGGCGTTTCCGCTTTCAGCCTCGCTCATGGTCCAATTGGCGGCAACCGCCAATGCGGTAGCCAATATCAAAGCCGGACTGGGCATCGACTTGATGGGCCCAAACGCATCGGCCCAGCTCGCGGTGATGGGCGCCTCGATCAATGCGAATCTCTCCGCTGCGTTAGGAGGAGCAGGACTCGGTTTGAGCCTCTCAGCCCTGTTGCAACTTGGCGCCGCGGCCTCGTTCATGCTCAGCCTCCAAGCGGCGCTGGGAGTGAATTTGATGCTGAGTGGTGCGGCCGCGCTTCAAGCGAAGCTGGATGCCATGGCGTCACTTTCGCTCTCGGCGTCCGCCGGTCTTACGAATGCGGCGATGATCGCGGCGGCACTTAACATGGCTGCGACCCTGGGCGTAGATTTGTCGGCCGGCGCTTCCTTGGGCGGAGCTTTTTCGCTATTGGCGAGCCTGCAGCTGCCGTCGCTGAATATCAACATGTCGGCGGTGGCATCGCTCGCCGCCGCATTGTCGGCTATCGCCAGCGTGAAGGCGGCGTTCGGCGTGGATTTGCTCGCCGGCGGCGGAATTAGCGCATCGCTCGAGGCGATGCTCTCGGCGGCGGCCAGCCTTTCGGTATCGGCGAGCCTGGCCGCATCCGCATCCGCCGGCGCACAGCTCAGCGCGCTGGTGCCGATGCTGGGCGCAGATCTTTCCGCGATGGCCTCGTTGAGCGCCAGCGCCAGCGCGATGGCCGGTCTTGGCCTGCCGAACCTCGCTCCTTTATCCATGGTCGCTTCATTGGCACTTGGGATGGGCGCACTAGGCTTCAATGCCACGGCCTCAATCGGATGCCCGATGTGCCCCATCGCCGGTTTATTGGGTTAGCCGGGTCGCACTCGGCTGGCGCTGGGTGAGCACATCCGAGACAATAAGAGTTAGTGAACGGGCGACACGCCGCCGCCTGCGTCACTGAAGTGGACATTGCAGTACTGCATCAGGCTGCCCGCTTCGAGATAGACGTTCTTGAGCGCCACAGCATAGCCGACCACGGCGCGATAGTAGTCGGCTTCGGCTTCGGCCAGGCGGCGCTCCGAATCGAGCAGCAGATCGTAGTCGGTCTCGCGCTGCGCCTCTTGCACATCCGGGTCCGTTAGCACGCTGTACTGCTGCAGCGCGGAGGCGCGACGGTTGTAGGCGGTCTGCATGAGCTGGAACAGTCGGGTCTTTTCCGCGACTGCGTTGCTCAAATCGTGCAGCACCTGCCGTTCCATTTCTTCGAGAAGGGCTCGCTCGCGCGAGAGGGCCAACTGCGCATTGGCCACCGCCAAGTGACCCTGGCGGAATCCA
>DATFGJ010000489.1:0-11132 GCA_035249585.1 Lacipirellulaceae bacterium | reverse complement strand
TAAGATTGCGAAATTTGCTGCGGCATCGCCGCGGAGTTCGTTTGGCGGGCAAAGCAAGATCACGCGGCATTCGTGGCCGCGGATTTCGAGGTGCCGGGCAATGACGAAGCCGTCGCCGGCGTTGTTGCCCTTGCCGCAGAGGATTGCGACGGGGCCGTCGATGCCCAGTCGCTCCAAAACATCGACGCAGCCGCGGCCGGCGTTCTCCATGAGCACGATGCTGGGAATGCCGTACTCGTCGGTGGCGCGGCGATCGAGCTCGCGCGACTGCTCGCGGGTCAGTAATCGCTCGTTCATACCGCGAGCGTACTTTGGTAGCGCGGTCGGGGCAACGCCCGATCAGTTTTATTAGGCGTTGCCGCCGACGCTAATGCCCTAAAAAATTCGCGACGCTTGCTACCAGGAGTATGTCGTGCCGTCGAGTTTGATGAGGACCGGCTCGTCCAGCGCGAGATACTGGGCGACGTGCTTGCCATGGCGCTCGACCAGCTCGAAGTATTCGCGGCTGTAGCGCTCAATTTTGCGGGCCGACTTTTCATCTTCCGCGGTCACGGTGGAATCGCAGAGCAGCTCGCCGCGCTGGAAGAACGTCTTGCGACCGATCTGGCGGATGTTGGCTGCCGATTTGTCGCGATCGTCGGCGGCATCGTAGTAACGGACATTGCCCCCGAAGTATCCGCCGCCGGCTGCGTACAAACCATCACTGGCCGGCTCGCCACCGCCATAGGCACCCCGTCCGCGGGCGCCTGACAGCGGCCGGCTAGCCGCGGCCGCCGGCGCCTGCTCGGCGGTTTGCAGGCCGAGTTTCGCTTCGCGCTGTGAGAAGCCGGCTCGGCCCGATACTTCGGAGAGCTGATCAACTTCCTCCAGCGTGCGCCGATAGTTACGCGCAAGGTCGCGTACTTCGCTGGTTTCATCGGCAAGGAAGGAAGTGTATGGCGTGAGAATTCCGTGCTCAGTCGCAAGTGCCACCAACTCGTTCACGAGCTCTTCGTTGCGCCCCTTGAGATCCAATTCGTCGATGATCTCGCCGACCCGACGCGTGGCCCACAGCTTGGCAACGAAGGCATTCGTGTCATCGTCACTTTTTTTCACGAGCTTGGCCGGAAAGTCGAACGTTTTCTTGTCGTCGCCGATTTTGCCCTCGACCTTCACTTTGGCAGCGCCGGCCGCGCGATATCGGCCGACCAGCACCACCTGGTCACCGGCAAACAGATCGAACTCACCCTTGGGATAGACACGGCTTACGGGGGAAGTGCTCGACTCCGATTCCTCGCCCTCGCGCTCCACGTCGAACGTGACTTTCACATCGGTCATCACCGGGGCGCCGATCTTGCGATACAGCGCGGCGACCGAGGCTTCGATGTCCTCGTTCGGCCGCACATACTGGCTGAGGCCGAAGTTGGAGCGGGCCAGCTTGTCCAGGAGCCGGCTATTGACGTCGTATCCGACGCCGAACGCGAACACGCGCGCCCGAATGTCGTTATGTTCCTCGCTGTGCTTGACGATGGCCGACTCGTTGGTTTCGCCGGTCGTAGGCAGGCCGTCGGTCAGGAACAGCACGTACGTAGGACGCTTCTTATCGGCCAGCATATCCAGTGCGCGCTGGAGCGCACCGTCGATGTTCGTGCTTCCGCCGGCGTACAAGCCTTCGACGAAGCCCACCGCGGCGGCGCGAGTTTCGTCGTTGAACTTTTCCAGCTCGGGCCGGAAGGTGCTGATTTCGCTGTCGTAGGCGACGATGTTGAACAGATCGCCTTCGCGCAGGTTGTTGAGCACGAACTTGGCCGCCCCTTTGGCCTGTTCAATTTTTTCACCGCTCATGCTGCCGGAGCGATCCACGACAAATACGACGGTTTTCGGCAGCGGTTTTTCGTCGTCAGACTTCACTTCGGGGCTGGCCAAGAGCAGGAAGTAGCCCTCATCATCGCTTTTCGGCCGGTAGCTGACGACGCTGGCGGCGATGCTCTCTTCGCCGCTGTCGAAAAACAGGCGAAAGTCTTCGCCCGGTATCGTTTTTTCCGCTTCATATTTGGCGACGGCATGCGTTTTGTCCGGCCGATCGATCTCCACCTTGTGTGTTGCCGAGTACACATTTTTGATTGGTTGGCTGCTCTCGATCGCCACGTGAATCTTTAGCTTATCGAGCGGCTCGCACGTGTACTTGGCGGTGCTTAGCGGAAAGATGAAGTCGGTGAGGCCATAGTTCTTGCGCAGCAGTTGCGAGTAGCGCAGCGTCACAATGCGCTTCGCGCCGGGCGGGATCGGGAATACGCTCGTCTGAAACATGCCGGTGCCAACCCATTCCAATAGCGCCGGGTCTTGATTCTTGCGCACGATTTCCTCATAACGCCGCCGGGCCTCGTCCTTCGAAAGCAGCTTGGCCTCGTATTCCTTTCCGTCGACGAGCAGAGTCAGCTGGTCGATTGCGCCGTCGTACGGCAGCGGGAACATGAAGCAGACCTCCATCTGCGTGCTGCCGACGTTTTGAAACGTCTGCGAAACCTGCACGCGCGCAACCTGGTCGGTGAGTTTGGCGTTGACTTCGAGCGAATCGATTTTGTAAGTCGACGCGGGCGGTTGCGGGATCGGACGCGGCGGAATCGGCCGGGGCGGCCAGATGTGTGGCCGCGGCAGCCTTATCGTTTGATCGACGCGCACGTCGACCAACACGCCCTGTGCGAACGCGCTTGCGCCGATGCCCATGATTGCGACCGCGGCGACGACGATAGAGAGGCGGCGTTTTTGGTTCATTGCTATGCTCCTATTAGCGGCGGAGTCGGAGACCCCCGGCGGAGCCGGGGGCTGTCGGCGTTTTCAATGGCAAACGCGCTCGATGATTCTTTGACGTTTGGAGTCGGACAAAAGTTTCGCTGGCAGGCCAAGGCCCGCAGTCTATGCAAACTTCCGAGTTCGACGCGGATTCCACTTGCCCAAAATGGGCGACTTAGTGATGATCGCGGCCCCTAAGTAAATAGGCCAGGCGCGGCATCCCTGCCGCGTCTGCCTGGCACCAGCCTGGCCGCTGGTGCTTTAGTCTGGAATCTCTTGCATGCCAAGCGTGAATATTAATTCGAGGACTTGCGGAGCGATTATTCTTGCGCTCGCAGCATCGGCAGCCGGATGTCAACCCTTGAGCGGGCAGCAGATTGCGCCCGTTGCACCGGCGTCGCCCGTGCTTGCGACGCCCTATCCAGTGACTGGCGCGCCCGCGCCGGTCATTCTGCCGGCTCCGCCGTATCTAGAGACCGCGCCCGTCATTGTTCAGCCTGCGCCGAACGTCATGCCGGTGTTTCCGCCACCGGTCGCGCCGCCGGCGGAAGCTGTGCCCTTCGGCCCGGTCACGAATATAGCGCCGGGCGGCCCAATTTCGCCTCAATTCGGATTGCCGGTTGGTCCAGAAATGGCGGCGGGGATTGCCAACCCGATTGCTGTGCCGGTTGCCGATGAGCAGTTCGCGTGGGACCAGATCGCCGATGTTGTAAGCGATTACTTTACGATTGCGCGCGAGCAACAGGCGCGGCGGAGTGGCGAGGCGGTGATGGAAGGTTTTATTGAAACGGCGCCGCAGGTTGGGGCCACCTGGCTCGAGCCGCACCGGCGCGATTCGGTGGGCAACTTCAATCGCTGGGAAAGCACGTTTCAAACGATCCGCCGGCGGGCGCTGGTGCGCGTAATCCCCGATGCGGCCGGCTACCTCGTTGAGGTGATTGTCGAGAAAGAGTTGGAGGACTTGCCGAAGCCCGAACATGCTTCCGCCGGCGCTGCCACTTTCCGCAACGACAGTTCGCTACCCAGCCGGCGGCTGGAGCAAGTGAGTCATACGCGCTCGTCACCGCGCTGGATTTCACTCGGCCGGGATTCGCTATTGGAACAACGAATGCTAGCCGAGATTCACGGCCGACTCGGCGCCGTGAGCGCGGGCGGCGCGCCGATCTTTACGCCTTGAGCAGGGCAAGCTAAACCGCCGCTCGGCCGTGAGCTCGGGGCCGAACGGCAAGCGATCGACGGCGCGTGGACCAAATCGCAATGGCAGAGAGAGCTGCGAATAGCGCAGTCGAAGGTTCGGGCACGCTTGTTGCGTCGCCGCTTGCTGGCGAGGGTGCCCGGCGGCCGAAATTGCCTTTCCAGACCAGATAGTCTTCCTGATCCACTCGGCCGTCGCCGTTTCCATCGCCAACGGTGCCGCCAACCTGGCCGAAGACTTTGCGCCACACCACATAGTCGGCCGTGTTAACGACACCATCGTGGTTGTAATCACCGGCGGGATTTTCGACGGGCGGTTCATCGAGCAGCAACAGGCGAACGCTCGTAGGTCCATATTGCAATTGCCACATCAGAGGGCTTGGCACGGTTGGCAAAATGGTGGTGGCAAACGTGCCGAAAATGCCCGCGTCGGCGCTAAGGAACTCAAAGCTATTTCCCCCGTTCGGCACGAATCCGGGGAGCAGGTTGACTTGCAGCGTGCCGCCGAGTGAAGCGTTGCCGTCAATCTCCAGGCGATCGAAGAGTCCGAGTGTGGTGCCGCCGAGTTCGATCGTCATCTTGCCGGCCGTTTGGGAGTAGTTGCCTGTGATCGGCGTCACGTCGGCCGAGGCGCCAGGCGAGAAGTTGCCGCCCTGGTTGGTCAAGCTGCCGATGACGATGTTGACTCGGAGCTCGCCGCCGGTGAATTGGAATGGACCGCCGGTTGCGCGCTCGATGCCAGAAACCGCCACCAATCCGCTGTCCATCGAGAAGGAGCCGGCACTGCCGATGCGAATTGCGTTCGCGCCATTGATCGCAGCCGTCGCACCGGTAAGCTTCACCTGCCCGCCGTTGATGACAAGATCGCCCCTGAATGTATTGTTGCCCTTTAGCGTCAGCACGCTGGTGCCTGTCTTGGTGACGCTGCGGGGCTCGTAGAAGTCGCGCAGCCCGCCCGTTACGACAAAATCCTGAGTGCCATTGCCGGTGAACTCCAGGTTGTCGAACAGCTGCAAATCGCTGTGAATCTGAAATTGAAACTTGGCGGAAGTGCCGGAAGATGTCGCATCCAATCGGATCTTTGGACCAGCGCCCGCGAGACTATTGATCATCAACAAGGGATTGCCGGAGAAGCCGCCGGGGGCGCTCGTCGACCCGGTGAAATTGCCGGTGAGACGCACCTCATTGGCCATCAGCGGCATGCTCGTTTCGCGCGTCAAGTTATTGAACGCGCCATACTGCGAGTTGCTCGTTTGGAACTCCAGGATGAGATTTGGATAACCGTCGGACCGCCGAAGTTGCACCGGCTCGCCTGTAACCGGGTGTGACCATGCTCCGTGGACATTGAACGAGTTACTGAAACCTCGAAAGACGAAATGGTCGAAGGAATTGCCAAAACCGGGACCCCACCGGTTCTTATCCATTTCGGACTCCCATTCGGTCATTTCGCGCAGCAGCTCGTCAACGACGGCAGGATTCTGAGCGTAAACGTCGGTGGTTTCCCACGGGTCGTTGGCTAGGTTGAATAAAACAAGCGGTCCTCCTTGGGGCGAGCCGATTTTCCAATCGCCCTTGCGCAATGCCCAGAGATTGTGGAGTTTCCAGACGATCGCCTCATGAGGATCCTGCGAGTTGGCGCCCGATAGGAATGGCTTGAGGTCGACGCCGTCGCTATTGAGCTGCGCAACGTCGCCGCCCGCCGCTGCGTACACAGTTGGCAGCACGTCATACATCGAGATGGGCCGGTCGTAAACGCCTGGTGCGACACCGGGCATGTGAATGAAAAACGGAACGCGAATGCCGCCTTCCCAAGTCAAGCCCTTGTTGCCTCGCAGAGGCGTGTTCATTTCGGGGTACGGACCGCCGTTGTCGTTCATGAAAACGAAGATCGTGGGTTCGCCGCTCGCTTCGGCGGCTTCCACGATGCGGCCGACCGCACGGTCGATCGCCCAGGTGGCCGCGGACAGGCGTCGGATGGGCTCGTCGGTGACATGCAAGAAACGGTTCGTATCCGTTTGCTTCGCTTCGACCGGCGAGTGGGGCGCATTGGGCGCAAAGTAAAGAAAATAGGGATCGGCGTCCGGCGTGTGACGGTTAATGAAACTTACGGCCTCGTCGCCAAGACCGTCTGTGACGTAACGTCCCTTCGTCGGATCGTTGGCGCTGGGATTGTTAGGATCAGTCGTGCCCCCGGCGCGATATTCGGTTTCAACGATCGTGTCGCCACGGCGCATGAGGTTTTCCGGCTCCCATTCGAAATAGTAGTGCCGCGAGCCGCCCCAGAATCCAAAGAACTCGTCAAAGCCTTTGTCCGGCGGCAAGTTGACGCCGTCCTCAAAGCCCAAGTGCCATTTTCCCACCGCGCCGGTTGTGTAGCCGAGACCCTTCAAGTGCTGGGCCATCGTGATTTGCTCGGGCTGTAATCCCTGGCGTCCGGGCAAGGCCTCGTTCATGTAAGCGATGTTGTAGGCATAGCCGTAGCGCTGCTGATATTGGCCTGTAAGCAGCCCTGCACGAGTTGGGCTGCAGAGCGGCGCCGCAGCGTAGCCTTGTCGGGCGATGACGCTGCGCGCCGCCAGCGCATCAATATTCGGCGTTTGATAAGCTGTCGGGTGGTTGTATAACGCGGCGTTGAAACCAAAACCCTCGTTCGTCGCGTCGTCGGTCAGAATGACGACGATGTTCGGCCGCGTGGATTGACCGACAACTAGAGAAGGCGCGCCTACTATTGTCGCCAAGGCAATAATTGCGAGTCGCCGGCGCGCAAGCGTTCCAACAGGCCTGCGTGGAGCGATGCGTTGGTTCATGCCGTGTAACTCAGAAGCGTTTCGCCCCAGGCGTGATTAGCGAAGCGCAGCATCCACGAAAAGACAAAACCCCAGCCGCCTGCTGCCCCCCTCAAAGGAATAAAGTCCATTCTAGGTGGGCCGCCGAGCGCGTCTAGTGAAATCGCTTTCTTTTCAATGGAAGCCGCGTAGGAAGACAAAATGACGCTCGAAAACAGACGGATGTTTGCGATGCAGAAGGAAAAGAATTCGGCCTAAACGAGGGCCGAGCAAACTCGACTAAATGCCGTCGAACTACGCGACAGTCCCACGTGAGTAGCTATCGAGCCCCGGCTGTGCCGCTCGTGGGGAGTCCCAACTTGGGCAGGGGCGTAGTTGGAGGCAGCGCGGCCTCGCTTGGCGCGGCCGGCAGCTTCACCGTAAACGACGTGCCGACGCCGACGGTGCTTTCGACGCGGATCTTGCCTTGATGGGCCTCGATGATTTCGCGGCAAGCAGCCAGGCCGACGCCCGTGCCGCCTTTGCCACTGGCGTCCGGCCCCTGCTTGGTTGTGAAGTAGCGGTCGAAGATGCGCGGCAATACATCGGCCGGTATGCCGCTGCCCGTGTCGCGCACGGTGAGGTCGACCGTGCCGGCGGCCGCATCGGGCGCGATGCGAATGAATACGCGCCCGCCACGAGGCATCGCCTGCCGCGCGTTCGTCAACAAATTGAAGAGAACCTGTTGAATCTCGCTGCCGCAGACCAGGGCGGGTGGGGCTGGCTCAGTTCGCAACTCCACTTGGACGCGGTACTTCTGCATCTCGCGCTCCAACAGCACGAGTGATTGGTTGACAAGCGTCGCCAGATCGGTGGCAATGCGCTCATAGCCGCGGTTGCGCGCAAAGCCCAGGACGCTGTTGGTGATTTTCTCGGCCCGATTTGCAGCCGCAAGTATCTTCGTAAGCGCCTTGTCGCGAGACGGTTCGTCTTTATAGCGCAGGCCGAGCTTCGCGTAGTTGATGATCGTTGTCAGAATGTTGTTGAATTCGTGCGTCGTCGTGCTGACAAGCTCACCCAGCGCGGCCATTCGCCGGGTACGGCGCAGTTCGTCTTCGAGGAGCTCACACTGACGCTCGAGAGAGATATCGCCGTTTGTCATGGTCAGCCAAGCTTGTTGTTGTGAGCAAAGCAGCTGCCATAGGTCGCGAGCTATCGGCCAGTGGGTGATAGCTCCCCTACAGCCTCCATACTTTGCGCCCGCCGCCGGAGCGTCGCCCTTTGCCCGGAAGAAACTACTTAACTCGTTGCCGTTTATCTCTTTGCGCTGCACGAATTGTATCGACGAACTCGGCTGGCCGACTGAAAGCGCAGCGACTAGAATCCGCGGCCTCACCAATGATAGGTCCGGCGAGCCGAGCCGGACCATGCTAGCGCTGTGTCAACGGCCGCCATTCGCCAAATGGGATCAACCAGGGGGCGTCCGTTGGCATTGCGATTCTCAGTGCCGCTCGGCTCGCGGCACCTACTCGGAGGTGCAAGGATGCACACGGTGGAGCTATTGCAGGAAGCAATGGAAGCGGCGCGACGGCTGGGCTACGAAGTCCGTCAGGACTGGCTCGGAGGCGACGGCGGCGGCCATTGCATCGTTCGCGGCCGCAAGTGGCTGCTGTTGGACGTCGCCCAGACCGCCGAGGAGCAGCTCACAGTTGTGACCGATGCTCTGCGCGGGGAGAGCGGGGCCGCGCATGTCGTGAAATCGCGAGAGCTTGCTCAGCGGCTTGACGTTCGCAGCGTGGCGTGAGCGGAGCAATACACAGAGACACAAGACATGGAGACAAGGAGATATGTTTTAGTGAAGTCTTCTCCTTGTCTCCCCTTCTGCTTGCCTCCTTGTTTTTGCGAGTGCGGCTCGCTACCTTGTACGCAATTAGGAGCGAGCTAATGAGCCGCGTGTTGTACCTTGTCTACGGAGTCGTCGCGTATCTACTTTTTCTTGCGGCGATACTGTACGGCATCGGTTTCGTCGGCGATCTCGATTTCGTGCCCGAGGGAATCAACGGCGGGCCTCCAACGACGATCACGACCGCGCTTGTCATCAACATCTCGCTGCTGCTGCTTTTTGCGTTGCAGCACAACGTGATGGCGCGTCCGTGGTTCAAAGACTGGTGGACGCGATTCATGCCGCGTGCGATCGAGCGTAGCACCTATGTTGCGGCGGCCAGCTTGATCTTGCTCCTATTGTATTGGCAGTGGCGGCCGATCCCGGAAACAGTCTGGGAGATTGAGAATGTGAACGGCCGCCGTGTCTTGTGGGGAGTTTATTTCGCCGGCTGGGCCATGGTGCTCGTCAGCAGCTTTGCTATCGATCACTTCGAATTGTTTGGCCTGAAACAAGTCTGGCGGCATTACAATGGGCAAGAACAAGTCAGCGCCCCATTTAGCGAGCGGTCGCTATACCGCTGGCTGCGCCACCCGCTGATGCTCGGATTTATCATCGCCTTCTGGGCTGCGCCGACGATGACCTTGGGCAGGCTTCTTTTCGCCCTGGTCACAACGCTGTGGATTCTCATAGCAATTCAAATTGAAGAGCGCGATCTGGCGCGCTTCCTGGGCGAGCCGTACCGCGATTACCGAGAGCGAACTCCCATGTTATTGCCATTGCCGCGCAGAAGCCGAGGCGATACAGCTGCCAGCGGAATCAAGAGCTAGCCATAAAGGCCGTGTGCGGTGATGTAGTCGGCGACGGCTTGCGGCACCAGGCCTTCAAGCGTCTCTCCGGCCGCGAGGCGGCGGCGGATTTCCGAGCTGCTTACGTCGACCAGCCGCATTGCGATTTGCACCGGCTGATTCTCGGCGGGACACATCGCCTGGATCGCGGATAGTTCTGGCGGCGGCTCGCCCGCGCGGCCAACTACCAACGGCGTGGCAAGACGAAAAATCTCCGCTGGCGTCTTCCAGCTCGGCACGTCGCGTAGCGCGTCGGCGCCCATGAGGAAGAAGAGCTTCGCTTCGGGGAGTTCCTCATGGATCTGGCGCAATGTGTCGACGGTGTAGCTATAGCCGCCGCGGTCGATTTCGAGAGTGCAAACGCGCCAAGTAAATTGGGGAGACATCCGGGGCCGGACTTCGGCGAGCTCAGTCGAGTCGGGCGGGCACACCGCGAAGCGGGGTCGCGGCTTGCTCGAATCGGTTGCGACGGATTCGATTGCGAGACGAAGCATTTCGATGCGATCCAAGTTGCTGGCCTGAGGCCCGCCATGTTTGAGAGGCTGGATCGCCGTGGGAGTGAACCAGACTTCGTCGAGCATGGCCTCCTCGTGGCAAGCACGGGCGAGTTCCAAGTGTCCGCAGTGCACGGGATCAAAGCTGCCGCCAAAAATGCCGAGCCTCGGGGCGGGAGGCGGGGGGCTGGGGGCTGGGGTGCTCATCGCGGTACGATAACATTGTGCCCCTGCTCGCCCCAGGCCCCAGCCCCTAGCGCCAAGTCCCGCAGTTCCGCTCGATGTCGCAACAGCAGTCACTTTTCGATACGGCGCCACCCGCATGGGAAGTCGACGACGCGGCCGAACAGTTAGTAGCCACGGTCGTGCTCCCGGGTGGGCCGATGGGGGAGTTCGATTATGCGGTGCCGGCCGGGATGGTGGCGGGAACACGCCCGGACCGCATCGTTGAACCAGGCCGGCGCGTGCGCGTTCCCTTGGGCCGCTCGAATCGCAATCTGGTGGGCTATTGCGTCGCCGTAGGCACAAAGGCGGTCGGAAGCCGCCGTTTGAAAGCGGTGGCCAGCGTGGTTGACCGTCAGCCGATCCTGTCGCCGTCAATGTTGCGACTCACGCGCTGGATGGCCGACTATTACTTGTGCCCTTGGGGCCAGGTGCTGGAGGCAGTTGTGCCGGCCGGCGTGCGCTACGAGGCCGGCACGCGCGAGGTGCGACTTGTGCAAGCCGCCCCCGAAGCAGCCGCACGAATCGGCGAGCTGAAACTGCCGGCGAAGCAAGCCGATGTGCTAAGAATCCTCACGGCCAGCGACCGGCCAATATCCGTGAAAGAACTCGTCGTGCATGCCGGTTGCACGAACGCTCCCATCAACCAGCTGTGCAAGAAGGGGCTCGTTATCGAAACGGTCGAGCGGTTGGGCACCGAGCGCGACGAAAAAACGCAATATCCGCGCGAGCCGGCGCACGATCTCAACAACGATCAGCTAAAAGCTCTCAGCGCAATTCGCGAGGCGCTGCACGCGGCCGCGCATCGCACAATTCTGATTCACGGTGTGACTGGCAGCGGCAAGACGGAAGTTTATATCCAGGCGATCCACGAAGTCGTTCGCTTTGGCCGGCAGGCGATATTGCTGGTGCCGGAGATCAGCCTCACGCCGCAAACGGTGGCCAGGTTTCGCGC